>JACXTO010000220.1 GCA_016919565.1 Methanomassiliicoccaceae archaeon
ACCGGAAGGAAGGTTCCCGGCGTGGCCATGATGAAAAGGGAAAGGAATGTGAAGAAGATCAGCAGGCCAATCCTCAGCACGGTCATGGACCTCTCCGCCAGTGTGACCAGCTTGTCCCGCTGCGTCCAGATCGAATAGGCGAACAGGGCGAAGAGGATCACCACCACCTCCATCCCCTGGCCGATGTGGAAACCCTCGCCGCTGAAATGTAGCAGCGCGTTGAGGAAGTCCGTTATGGAGAAGTAGGCGTAGTTCTGGTTCAGTCCTCCGATGTAATGGTCGAGCCAAGGAGGGAGGATGATGATCCAATAGAACATGGAAACGTAGTTTATGGTCCGTCTGACCCCTCGACCGGAGAAGGCGGAGAGCAGGAAGACCAGTCCGAGGAAGACGACCACGTAGAACGCCACGTGGTGGGCGATGCTGTATATCCAGGGATGGGCGGTGGTGACGAAAGCCTGGTCCAGCAGATAGTATTCCGAGATATCGCGGACCAGGGAGATCGCGATCACGTAAAGGAAGACGCCGAAAAGCGGCAGGCGGTCCTTCTCGACCCAGATCACGAACCGGTCCACGGCCGCAGCGAAGCGTTCGTATGCCTGCGACCCAGCTGGACCGGTCATGTGCTTGAAAAAACTGTCTGGCTATTTATAATGTGGCCACTTGATGACCTGCGCCTCAGCGCCTCGGTTCCGATTGCAAGGACCTCACCACGCCGGCGGCCCTCTCGAACTCGACGAACGCTAGGATGTGCTTGTATTTCGAGCTCATATTGCGCAGCGTCAGCGCCATATGCTCCTCCCGGTCTCGCTCCAGCTGCCTGAAGCCCTTGGAGCGGTTCACCTTCCTGTCCCAGTCCAGGGCGAACTCCTCGGCCGAGCCGATCCGGTACTTGCGCCGCTTGATCGACCGGGTGTAGAACGACTCCTTCACCATGTCCACCCCGCGGATGCGCTTGCAGTAGAGGTCGGTGAACTCCTCATCGTTCATGTCGATGGGGATGAGCGGGATGCTGGCAGCCTCCGCGAGCTCTATCGCCTTCAAGTAGGCAGGCGTGGGCAGGCGGACCTCGCCGAAATGCTCCATGTAGATCTTATAGACATCTTCCAGGGTGGATAGCTCGTAATCGGCGTGGACCTCCTTCGCCCTCAACGCGGCCAGCTCCTCCTTGGAGGCGGAGATGGCGATGGCATCAGGCTGGAAATCATGGAACGCCTTGGCCACCTTATCCTCTTCTTTTACAAGGCCTTTGAGGACGCCGATGACCATCACATCGGCGTTATTGAACCGAACGCTTGGCATGTGACTCGCTCCGCTCCGTGACCAGGTCGAAAAGCCGCTCCATCTCTTCAAGCTTCTTGAGCTCATCCATGCCGACAAGGGCGGTCCCCTCGACCGAAGGCCTGGAACGGATCCGTTCGATGAAAATGACCGATTTCCTCTCTGTCACCTTGGAGATGTCCGAAACGGTCCGGGCTTTCTCCAGTATCTTGCTCTCGTCCGTCATCACGCCGGTCAGGATTAGGATCTTTGAATCGGCGGTCAACGCCTCGAAGGGGCATTTGCTGGTAGGCGTGACAGATAATCCCAGTCCGACAAGTCGCTCGAAAATCTGGCGGCTGAGCGGGTCCGAGGTCTTGAGCTGGTAGAGGCGCTCCTTCTCGTGGGAATGGTACTCCAATGGGTCGACGGGCATAACCAGCGGCTGCTTGAGGAAGTCCTCCAGGCGGATGGCGACATCGATCATCGCGCCCATGCCGCTCTCGTACATCTGGATCGTTCTCCTCGATACGCCGGCGACCTCCGCTAGATTACCCAGGGATATTCCCTTCTCGTCACGCACCTTCCTCAGGATCTCGCTGTCAAGCTTGACGTAGAGGCCTCCGGGCGCGGCGCATATGAACGGCGGTACGCCCTCCAGCAGGTAATCGTTCAGGGTCTGGAGGTTGATGATCGGGACGCTGAAGCGGGAGTAGACGATCCCATCCTCCATATCCCCCGAGGAGGACCGTTCCCCGATCATGAGTGGCGAGGCCTGCAGGGCCTCCGCCAACGTCTTCATCTCGTTGGCGTTCTCCTTGGAGAAGGCATCGACGTTGGAAAGGATCTTGGCGATGATCAGGGTCTTGTCTCGCCTGGCGACGATGTCGAAGCTGATGCTTCGCATGTTCAGCGGCTTGGAGACATAGAAGCCCGCTCGCGAAAGTATCTCGCGCACCCGGGCGATCAACTCTTCCCTGTGCACAACCTATACCATACTGCTCTTCTATATGAAGCTTGCCAACCAAGGCTCTTGCCAGGGTGGATGGCTTCTGCTAGCTGAATCGTCCTTTATTATCTATATGGGTTTGATGTGCATCTTTGGTGAGGTCGTTGAGGGTGGCCCTTAAGAACTCGTCGGCGGGATAGGGCGGAACGGTCGAGGACGAAGCGGTCTTCTTCACCGTCTCAATTTCAGACATCCCTTATTTTACAGATCTTCCGGCCGTCTCGGGCAGGATGAACCGCTCGCTCGATTCCACTCAAGGTCAAACCTCAGGTTTGGCATCTTCGTTCGACATCTCACCCTCTGGCCATGGTGCCATATTCCTCATCATGCGCATCGCGACATTCATAGAGATGGTAGCGAGTATCTTCGTCCCGATTCCAATCTTCACGTCGTAATAATACTCCGTTAGATCGTGGTAATACTCATAATCGGCAGGCAACCATTTCTTCGCCGACTCGCTGGCGGTCTTAAAGAACCGGAATCGTAGGTAGTTACTGAACGAGGGTTGCATGTCATTTTCCATTAAAGCGTCGAAGAACTTGGCGGTTGCACGGTCGAGATCCTTTTCTTTCTTGGCTTGAGCTTTCGGCCTCGTCGGCCAAGGTAGTTGCATGTACTGAAGCTCGCTGACTACTTCTGGGCCACCGATAGCGATCCGTAACGCGTCCAGAGTCTTGCTCAGTCCAGCCCCTCCATTTGCGACGATCATCATCTTCTTACCAAAGAACCGGGGGCGGTGATTGGTGTATGCCATCCGATCCATGAAGTTTTTCATCAATCCACTGACATTCTGGACATATCCTGGTGAAACGAGTATTAATCCATCGGCCTTCTCGATCATCTGCTCGATCTTTACCAGGTCGTCTCTGATAGGGCAACGAGCCTCACCGAACTTAATGCACGTGAAGCAACCTCGACAAGGAAGGATATCAAAGTCAGTGAGGTAGAGTACCTCTACTTTCACATCCCCTCTATTATTCAGATTGCTCTCGATCTCCCGCACCACCTTGGTGCCAGTGCCATTCTTACGGGGGCTTCCCATTATCGCAAGTACCTTCACGAATTGACCTCCTTCAACTTCTCGGGGCATGAGAAGAGAAAATCTCGCCATTGACCAAGGTATGGAATGTGGAAAGATGGGTGCAATCTGAGACTGTGTATTTTCTCATTCCACTGGCACAGGCCGAATCTTCTTCCTCTTAAAGCGTTTTATCGAGATCTGAAGCACGCCATTCTTGCAACTGGCCTTAATACTGTTCGGAAGGACCTCGCAGGGGAGCTCGATCCTCTCGTGGAATCTCTTGATATCATCGTCCACATCGACCACCAGCGAGCTTTCGAGCACCTCGATCTTGATGTCCTCTTTCTTCACGCCCGGAAGTTCGACGATCACTCGGACTTCCTCGCCCGATTCCAAGACATCGATGAGCGGCTCGCGTTCCGGTGATTTTCCGTCACCGATCCTGGCCGGTTCGGGTGCGTTACCGTGCTCCTGCACCATTGGCCCCCCGTCCTCCCCCGTTTGCATGGAGAATCCATAGATCAGGGGCATGCGGTCCGGTCCCAGCTCGTTCCTCATGAACGCCTCGAGTATCCGGTCCATGCGCTCGCGCATCTCCGCGAGTTCGCCATCGAACGTGCCGAACAGGCCCCCCTCGTCTTCGCTCTC
>JACXTO010000221.1 GCA_016919565.1 Methanomassiliicoccaceae archaeon
CAGCTGGAGCCGTACACCGAGCTCTTCGGCGAAGGGCTAGTGGTCTATTGGTTCGGATTCGTCGATGAGGCGGAGAACCCCGAGGGGATCTTCATCACCGACTCGTCCCTGATGCACATGGACTGCACTGTGCTGAGCACGGAGTGCAAGAAGCCGCTATCCTCGAGTCAATGATTATAGACCATAACAACGATTGGTTTTCATGCAAGGGGAGACCATCTCCGCCAGCGACCTAGAGCGCTTTGGCTACTGTCCGCTCAGTTGGTGGCTCGGCATGCAGTCGGATGTAACCTCCGACGCCCTGGAGCAGGGGGAGAGGCAGCATGAGTTGGTCTCCGACAACCTGAGCGACATACTCCATGAGGAGAAGAAGGCGCAGTCCTGGGAAAGGCTGATCCTCATCTTCTCGGCGGTGGCGACCGTCCTTGGGGTGCTGGGGCTGAGCATGCTCAGCTTCGTGGATGCCGCGGTGGTGAGTTCCATCCTGGCGATAGTGGCCATCATCTGGATCGTTGCCGCGATATTCCTGCTCTACCGCTCCGCTTCGATCAAGGACAAGAAGAAGAGCGCCAGCAATGAGCAGATCGTTGTAGGGTTCGCGATCATCTCGATGATAATCGCGCTCAACGCGGTCACAGTGCTGCAGTTCCAGCCCGACCTGGCGCTCCTGATGGAGGTCGGCGCGCTGGTGCTCCTGATCGTGGCATCGTTCGCAATGTACCGCTCGCTCGCCTCCAGCCTCAGGGCGAGGAGGAAGCGGGAGAAAAGCGCCATCAACGGCGACATCCGCTACGTCGGCAGGGAGACCTCCCGCCTCCTGAGATCGGAGCGATACGGGCTGACCGGTCGTCCGGACTATATACTCGAGCGAGGCGGCGAGATCATCCCGGTGGAGGTCAAGAGCGGACGAACGCCGAAGGGGCCGCTGTTCTCCCACGTCCTGCAGGTCGCCGCCTACTGCCTGCTGCTCGAGGAGGAGGGCAACAAGGTGAGCCATGGCATACTGCGCTACGGCGACATGGAGCACGAGGTTGAGTTCGACGCCGAGCTGCGTTCCATCCTTCTGGGCAAGGTGAAGGAGATGCGCCGGCTGAGGACAAGCGGGGACGTGCACCGTAACCATCATCGTCCTGGCAAGTGCCACTCCTGCTCCCGGAGGGAGATGTGCCCGGAGCGCTTGGAGTGATCAGTCCACGGTGACGCTCTTTGCCAGGTTCTTCGGCTTGTCGATGGAGCATCCCTTCTTCTTCGCGGTGTAGTAAGCGAGAAGCTGCAAGAGCACCGAGATGGGGATGGGCGAGTAGATGGTCGCCACGTCCGGAACGTAGAGCACCTTGTGCGCCACATGGTCGAGGTCTTTGTCCCCTTCGTAACCGATCGCCAGGACCAACCCCTCCCTGGCCTGGACCTCCGAAATGTTGGAGAGCATCTTCTCATAGGTCTGATCGCGGACCACCGTCGCCACTATCGGCGTCGAGGCATCGATCAGCGCCAGCGGGCCGTGCTTCATCTCGCCGGCGGCATAGCCCTCCGCATGGATGTAGGAGATCTCCTTCAGCTTCAGGGCCCCCTCCAGCATGACCGGGAAGTTGATGCTCCGTCCCAAGAAGAAGACGTCCCTGGCACCCACCAGCATTTCCGTCGCCTCCTCCACCTGGCTGGCCTTGTCCAGGACCCGGCGGACGATCTGAGGAAGGGTCATCATCTCGTTGCGCATGGTCCGGAGGGAATCGTGGCTCATGCTCTTCCTTACATAGCCCAAGCGCATCGCGATCAGGTAGAGCGCGATCAATTGCGCGATGAATGTCTTGGTCGCCGCCACCCCGATCTCCGGCCCGGCGCGGGTGTAGAACACCTCGTCCACCTCGCGGGTGATCGTGCTGCCGACGACGTTCGTGATTGCCAAGGTGCGGCAGCCTCGGCGCTTCGCCTCCCTGGCCGCTGCCAAGGTATCGGCGGTCTCGCCGCTCTGGGTGATGAGCACTACCAAGGGACATTCCTTGGCCTTCTCGCCGTAACGGTACTCTGAGGCCAGCTCTGTCGTGGTTGGGAGCTTGGCCAGCCTCTCGATGAGGTTCCGGCCGACCATGGCAGCATGGTGAGAGGTGCCGCAGGCCACGATCTTCACCGAGCTGAAGTCGACGGTCGACAGGAATGAGCCATCCTCGACGCCATCCAGGTTGCCAAGGAGGGTGTTGTGGATCGCCGATGGCACCTCGAATATCTCCTTTAGCATGAAATGCTCGAACCCTCCCTTCTGTGCGTCCTCCGCCGACCAGGTGATGATCTCCGGCTTCCGTTTCACTACGTCGCCGTTCGAATCATAGATGATCACCTTGGAGGGAGAGATGTCGACGACCTCCTCGTCCCGCACATAAACTACCTTGTTAGTGTAATCCAGTAGCGCCGTCACATCGGAAGCGATGAAGTTCTCCCCCACGCCGAGGCCGATCACCAAGGGGTTCTCCTTCCTCGCCGCGAAGACGTGATCCGAACCTTTCTGCACCAGCACCAGCGCGTAGGTCCCTTTCACTTCCTTCAGCGCTTGGTTCAATGCCTCGAGCGCGTCACCCGCGAAGTAGCGCTCGATCAAGTGCACCAATATCTCCGTGTCCGTATCGGAGGTGAAGGTATGCCCCTCCGCGATGAGCTGCCTCTTCAGTTCCTTGTAGTTCTCGATGATGCCATTGTGCACCAGCGCCAGATTACCGGCGCAGTCCATGAAGGGGTGGGCGTTCTCTTTCGACGGCCGGCCGCAGGTGGCCCAGCGGGTATGTCCGACCCCGACGCCGCCGCTGAACCTTGGAAGGGTCGATTCCATGAAGGCGATCTCGCCCTTGTCCTTGTGCATCTGGATGCTCGAACCCACGATCGCCACCCCGGCCGAATCGTAGCCTCTGTACTCCAATTTCTTCAAGGAATCGAGCAGGACATCCACTGCCTGCCTCGGTCCGGTGTATCCCACGATGCCGCACATCAGACCACGATGCTCCTGTTGTCCAGGGAGTCAGAGACTCTCGCGTGGCTTGATAGTCGGCATCCCGCTCCGACTATGCATCCCGGCTCGATCACAACGCCAGCTCCGATCGAGGTGCTTTCCCCGATCAATGCCCCGATAATCTTGATGCTGAAGAACTCCTGGTCGACGCGCGACGTTGCCGCATCGGCCGGGCATTGCAGCCCAGGCCCGCTGGATATTCCTTCATCCAGCACGCAATGAGAGAGATGAGTGTGCGACGACAGGCTCACGTTGTCGCCTATCAGGCTTTCCTCGATGTATGAGTAGGGGCCAATTGAGACACCGTTCCCGATGCTGGTGGATGGCATGATCGTGACCTGTGGTCCGATATCGCATCCCTCTCCGATGATCACCGGGCCTTCGATGTAGCAGCCTGAGCGGATCTTGCTGCCATTGCCGACCGCCACGTCCCCTTTGAGGATCGCGCCCTTCTCCACCGCCCCTGCCAGCTGTTGGCCTTGGAAGTCCATCGCCGCCCAGTTCAGGCGGATCAGGTCCCAGGGATAGACCGCGTCCATCCATCGACCGGAGGTCCGCACCGCGAGCAACGGCACCTTCTTCAGATTCTGCTGCAGGACGTCGGTGATAGTGCTCATTCCGTTGGCGATGCCCTCATCGATCAGGTTGAAGATGCTAGGCGAGAATCGATACATGCCTGTCGAGATGATGTTACTGATCTTGCTGCTGGGCTTCTCCACGATGCTGCTCACGTACTCCCCTTCCACGCTCACCACACCATACTTCGATGGCATCTCGGACGAAGTGACGACGATAGCGTTGCCCTTCTTATGCTTGAGCAGGTCCTGCACCATCTGGACATCGATCAGATTGTCCCCGGCGATGACCAGGAAATCATCCTCCACCCAGCCCTTGGCGACGCGCAGGGCGTACGCCGTGCCCAACTGGCGATCCTGGACGGCGTAACGGATGTCCGCGCCAATGGCCTTTCCGTCGCCGAAATGCGACATAATGCGCTCTTTCTTGTAGCCGACCACGAGGACTATGTCCTTGATGCCCGCCTTGACCAGCCCCTCAACAACATGCTGCAGGATTGGTCGGTTCGCCACCGGGATCATCACCTTAGGTCGGGAATTGGTGAATGGACGCAGACGCTTTCCCTCACCCGCCGCCAGAACGACCGCCTTCAATCAAATGGCCTCCGGGCAGAGATTCCTGTTCTTCATAATTAAACGTTGGCTGCGGGTAGTTCGAACTTGACATTGAAACCAGGGAATCATTCTTGCGAATCACCCCCAAAGGTTTTAAGTGGCATTCTTGGATGAATCGAACGTCAAAGAAGGCATGGTGGCTCCAGATGATCCAAGAAACGGGAATGCGCATTCCTCAAGAGGTCTTTCGGTTCTTTTCGAATCCAGGAGGGCATTCGCTCATCCTTCGAGGGAACGCGGGCGCTGGCAAGACCACGTTCGCACTGCAGATCATCGAGGACCTCGCTGCCGTCGAGAAGAGCTACTATTTTCCCACCCGGGTTTCGGACGAATCCCTATTCCTACAGTTCCCATGGCTCAAGGAGAAGATGGACCTGTTCCTGCAGGCGAACGGCGACAGGAGCGCTCCAGGCAAGAAATGGCAGCCCAGAGAAGGGCTCTGCAAATTGAAGGGGCTCACACCGAACAGGCCGAGCAACGGCAAGAACCAGATGTCGGTCAGCATCGGCAAGGACGTTGGCGAGATCGAGTACCTTTACAAGACGGTGGAGTCGCGCCTTCCGGAGCGGACGCTGCTGGTCATCGATTCCCTTGATGCGCTCGCCGAAAGGAACGGCATCCCCTGCGTCAAGCTGATCAGCGCCATCCAGAAGGACCTGGTCGAGGAGTACGGCGCCAACGTGATCTGCATTTTGGAGAGCCCGGAGCAGTTGCTTGACTACCTGGGCGACGGTGTCATCCGCATCGGCATGATGGAGCACAACGGCCGGCGCATGCGGGAGATCGAGATCCTCAAGCTTCGCGGATGCGAGATCCAGCAGCCCAAGTACCTTTGCACGCTCAAGGGAGGCAGGATGCAGAGCTTTGGGTATTGGTGGGATAAGCCCTACGTCTCGGACAAGCCCTGGAGGCCGATACCGGACTCCGATAATCGGCTTTCGAGCGGCATCACGGACCTGGACGGGATGATGATGGGCGGCTTTGAGCCCGGCTCGGTCGTCCTCATCGAGCTCGGATCTGGCGTCCCCATCTCGGTCGCGGGGGCGATCGAGAACTCCCTTGTCTCAAATTTCGCCTCGCTGAACCGAGGCGTGGTCTGGGTACCGCTGCGTAAGGCGAGCGGCGAGAACGCCCGGGCCCGGGTCACCACCAACCTGCCCAAGGAGACTTTCGATAAATGTGTCAGGGTGGGCGAGCACGTCAACGAAATGGCCGGCTCACCGTACATCATACCGTTGGAGGGATCGGACGCCTCCTCGGACTTCAAGTGGCAGACCCTTGCCTATCACTTGCAGGGGACCGACATGCCATCACTGTCCCTCATGGGCTTCGACACCCTTGAATCAGTTTACGGGAACCAGGTGATGGAGCAGCTCATCGACCATATGGCCATGGTCCGCCGCAACAAGTCGGTCTTCGTCGGGATCGTCTCGCCATCTTCGGCATCGACCCAGCGCTTGATCGACCTGGCCACGGTCAGATTGAAGGTGGAGCGCGTCCTCGGCACGGTGGTGGTCTGCGGCGAGGAGCCCTACACCGAACTGAACGCCATGCAGATGAAGGAAACGGAAATGGGCGGGGGCATCAGGCTCACGCCGATAGTGTGAGGTGAGAAGCATGCAAGTCTCTTTCCCGGATCGATCTGCGGTGCTGATGATCGGAAGTCCAGGCATCGGGATGCTGGAATTCTGCGTCGCGTTGAGCGAGGGCTATCTAGAGAAGGACGACGCCGTCATCTTCGTGGCCATGGATACCTCCCCCTCTGACGTGATCTCCATGATGGAGACCTTCGGCATTCCCATGGGCGGGCTGCTCGGCAAGCGGGTCTTCTTCCTTGACTACCACTCCTGCCTGCTAGGCAGCGTCATGGACCGACCGGAATGCATCGAAGGGGTGCGCACCATCTCCGACCTGGAAGGGATAATGTTCAACATCACCGCCATCGCGAAGGAGACCGGAAAGAGGGTGCGGGTATTCTTCCATTCGCTCTCCACTCTGTTCCTCTACAACCAATCCAACGTGGTCCTCAAGTTCTTCCAGATAACCTGTTCCCGGATACGCTCGGAATATGGGACGGCAATTGTGGCGGTGCACGAGGGCGTGCATGACGAAAGGACGGTCAACCACCTTATGGCGATCGCCGACGGAACTGTCGAGCTTCGGTTCGACGACGACCTCAACAAAATGATGCGCATCCGCAACATGCGCGGCTATCCGACCTCGCCC
>JACXTO010000041.1 GCA_016919565.1 Methanomassiliicoccaceae archaeon
AGGTCTATCCCCTTGGCCACCAGGTTGATCGCCTCGGTGCAGTTCTTAGTGAAGACTATGCCCTCGGAAGGAGGCGCTCCCAGGAATTCCCCGATCCTCTCTCTCGCTTCCTCCACCTTGATCGAAACCGTCGTGGCCATGCGGTGAACGCTCCTCCCCCCGCAGGCCGGGTACTGGGAGTAGTATTCGTCCATCGCCTGGATCACCGCTCTCGGTCGAAGCGTCTGGCAGGCGTTGTCGAAGTAGATGACATCCTTCTCCTTCGATTGGTAGATCGGGAAATCGTCCCTCAGGCTCTTGAGGTCCATAGGCGTGGTCTGAATCAACCGTCCCAACTATTTGTGTTTTCCTGGTCTCGCTCTTGCCATCATCCCGCAGGAGAATCCATTAAAATCGGGTGAGTCATATAGCTCACCGTTCGCATGACTTCCCTCAAGGTCGAGGTGGCCGCACTCAAGCTGTCCAACCCGACGATCCTAGCCTCGGGCGTGATGGACGAGACCGCTGCCTCCCTTCTGAACATGGCTCGCGCCGGAGCCGGGGCGGTCGTCACCAAATCGATCGGCTCGGAGCCGAGGAAGGGCTATCCCAATCCGACCTTGGTCGAACTTGATTGGGGATACATCAATGCCATGGGGTTGCCGAACCCGGGCATCGAGGCGTTCGCGGAGGAGATGCGGCTCGCGCGGGGCTGCCCGGCGCCGGTCATCGGCAGCATTTTCGCATCGTCCGCCAAGGAGTTCTCATTCCTGGCATCCAAGATGCAGGATTACGGCGCGGCGGCGGTCGAGCTGAACCTCAGCTGTCCGCATGCCAAGGGCTACGGCATGGAGCTCGGGGTGGACCCGGAGATGGTCTCGGCCGTGGTGCGCGAGGTGAAGTCCGTCTGCTCCATCCCAGTGTTCGCTAAGCTCACCCCCAACACCCATCAGCTGATGGAGGTGGCCAAGGCGGCCGAGGCAGCCGGGTGCGATGCCATCGTGGCGGTCAACACCGTGAAAGCGATGGCGATATCGGTGGAGATGAGGCGCCCGATCCTCAGCAACAAGGGTGGAGGACTGTCCGGACCGGCCATCAAGCCGATCGGACTGCGCTGCGTCTATGACCTCCATTCAACGCTCAACATACCGATCATCGGGGTCGGAGGCGTCGAGGACTGGCGGGATGCGGTGGAGTACATCATGGCCGGAGCATCCGCGGTTCAAGTGGGAAGCGCGGTGGGCAGGGTCGGCCTGAACGTTTTCGAGCTGATTTGCACCGGTATGAAGGAGTTCATGGTGCGCGAGGGCTTCGAATCGGTGAGCCAGATGGTGGGGGTAGCGCATGAATAAGCAACGCATCGTCACCATCACCTCGGTCACGAAGGAAGCGCCCGGCATAACCACACTTCGATTCCACGACGAGATCAAGGTCAAGCCAGGACAATTCTACATGGTCTGGCTGCCTAGGGTCGACGAGGTCCCGATGTCCGTCTCGTACACCTCGGTGGAGAAGGGCATCACGGTGAAAGAGGTCGGCGAGGCGACCCGGGCTCTTGGCAAGCTCAAAATCAGGGATCAGATCGGCATCAGGGGTCCCTATGGCAACGGGTACAGGATCCCCAAGGGGACTGTGCTGGTAGCCGGAGGTGGAACGGGCATGGCCTCGCTCCTACCAGCGGTCGAGGCGATTGGCGACCCGGGGCGGGTGGACGTGCTCATCGGCGCCAAGACGGCGGGCGAGGTCCTGCTCCTGGATAGGGCGAGAAAGGCATCGAGGGAGGTGCACGTCTCCACCGACGATGGCAGCATGGGCAGGAAAGGCACGGTCGTGGACATGGTGCAGGAGCACCTGGAAATGAAGCATTACGACATGGTGCTCGGCTGCGGGCCGGAGCGCATGCTCTCCGCCCTGCTGAAAGCCTGCGATGAAAAATCCGTGAAATGCCAGCTTTCGCTGGAGCGCTACATGAAGTGCGGTGCCGGCCTCTGCGGCTCCTGCGTGATCGACGGGATCAGGGTTTGCAGGGAAGGGCCGGTGTTCTCCTCGGCCGAGCTGAGGAAGATGAAGGAGTTCGGCAGCAGCAAGAGGGACGAGTGCGGCTGCTCGGTCAAGCTTTGAAGTGCAGCTCCGGGTGCATGACCTCTTTGACCAGTTCCTCGAAGTCAGCGTCGCTCACGCGGCCCTTGATCTCGCCAAGCGCCTTCACTTTCGCGAGGACTTGAGCGACCTGCTCCTCGCTCGCCTTGACATTGAGGTCGTCCAAGCGCTTCTTGATGTAGTTGGCTCCGGAGTGCTTGCCGAGGAGAAGGTGCCTGCGATTCCCGACCTCCTCCGGCGGTATCGACTCGTAGGTCTGGGGGCAGTTGAGCACGGCAGCCACGTGGATGCCTGATTCATGAGCGAACACGTTGTCCCCGACCAGTGGGTGGTTGCGGCTCAGCGGAATGCGAGAGAACGTGGCCACCATCTCCGACAGCTCCTTCAGCTCGCTGAGGTCGATGCCCAGGTCCTTCCCGTAAAGGAACTTCATGGCACCCACGAACTCCTCTAGCGGCACGTTGCCGGCCCTTTCGCCGATGCCGTTGACGGTCGTGGTGATGGCCTGCGCCCCTGCCTTGACGCTGGCGATGGCGTTCGCGAGCGCCAGTCCGAAATCGTTGTGGAGATGCACCGAGATCGGCAGGCGGTAGCGCGACCTGACCGCCGAGACGATGGTGGTGATCGCCTCCGGCGAGGCGCAGCCGACGGTGTCGGTGATGCCCAGGCGTACCGCTCCCGCCTCCTGGGCGCGGTCGAAGACCTGGAACATGAAATCCATATCGGTCCTGGTGGAGTCCTCGCAGCTCAAGGCGGCCTTGACGCCGCGCGACTTGCAGTAATCCAGGGCATCGCCTGCCATCTCCACCACCCTCTCCCTCTTCAGGTTGAACTTGTAGCGGAGATGTATGTCCGATGTCGCTACGAAAAGAAGGACCATGTCCACCCCGGCGTCCACTGCGGCATCGATGTCGCCCTTCAGCACCCTGGACAGCCCGAGGATCTCGGCGTCCAGTCCAAGCTTGGATATGGTGCGGATGGAGCGCATCTCGCTCTCCGAGACCGCCGGGAACCCGGCCTCGATCTGGGGAACGTGGATGGCATCGAGCTTCCTGGCGATGGCCACCTTCTGCTCCAGGTCGAATGCGACGCCTGGCGTCTGCTCGCCGTCCCTCAACGTGGAATCGTAGATGATGATGTCTTGAAGCTCCAGCTTGGGATTATAGGGGCTTAGGGCGAAGCGCTCCATGGTCTCGAGTTAAGTCAGGGCATCGAATTAACTTTTGCATTGTCCGGGCAAGCAATTTATGATGCGGGCACGCTAATCCCCGGTCGTGAGCATCGAGGTCGGATCGGACGGGAACCCCAACTTCATCCAGGTGCGCCACGGGAGAATGCTGATAAGCGTTCCTAGGACGCTGTTCCGGGGCAAGCGCGCCGAGATCGTCGGCGCGGAGGCGGAACGCTTCGGAAGGGAACTGCGGTCCCGCTACCCCTGGCTGAGCGAGAACGCCGTCCGCGTCGTTCTCAAGGAGGCAAGGGATACGATGCTATCGCTGATCGAAATGGAGTCGGGACCGGTGGAGCTCGCCCGCACCAAGTTCGAGGACGGGCATCCGACCGAGGCCTTGCGGATGCTGGACGCCCATCTGCAGAAGCGCCAGGACGACCAAGACGCCTGGCACCTGCGCGGCGTAATCCTCATGAGAATGGGCAAAGCCGAGGAAGGCTTCAAGTCGTTGGCACGGTCCAGGTCCTTGAGCCCACGGCCTAAGAATCCAGCTGCTCCTTGAACAGCGCCCGGATCGCCGATGCAACGTCAAGCACCGTCGCTCCCCAAGGAACGACCGCCAGATCCCCTTCGACCTCGCATCCTTCCTTGACCTGGCAGCATTTCACGATCCGCTTCTTTCCATCGCTGGGAACGAACTCGCGAGGGCACATGGAGATGAACTCCGGCTTCTTCCTGTAGATCGACTGGAATATCCGCTTGGAGAGCTCGCAGCCGATCAGTGTCGCGTTGCCCTCGATCCTCGGGGTCTCGTCCAGGAAGAACACCTTCTTCCCGGAGGTGAGGCCAGAGGCGCGGCAGGGGAACACCACCACATCGGTCCGGACGTCATGCTCCAGGTCGTTCAGGTCGATGGTCTCCTCCTTCAGGATGATCGGAAGGTCCACCAGGCCGGCGTCGAGCGCCATCTTTGCCAGGTAGGAGAGCTTGGATGGTTTGGGCGGCACGACGTCCATTATATGAAGTTCCACTGTCTCCGAGGCTTGCGCGAAGGAAACGTGATTGAAGAGCCCCTGGACGACCACCGTCTTGCCCGGGTAGCGGAGCGCGATGCTGGCCATCTGAGGTTGGTTCAGGACGTTGATCTCCTCGTCATGGACGAAAACCGTGCTCTCCGGCAAGGCGATCACCTTGTGTGCCGAGATTAGTCGGAAGAGTTCCACCCCGCCCTCCTTGAAGATGCGAACCACTGCGTACTGGTCGCCATGCTTCAGGACGATGAATTCCGTACGGGTGTAAGCCTTCTTGCCAACGGTGTGCCGGGCGATCTCCTCCTCTGTCAAGGGGAAATTTACCTCGCGCACTGAGACGTCCTTGCAATGGTCGGGGAGCATCGGTCTGTAATCCACGCTCCCATGTTAGGCTTTTTGGGTCGTTCTTCGGATTCTGGTTGCAGGAAAGTTAAGGCGCAAAACTAGATATATCCCGATTTTGTTGTTCCGCCCGTAAGCCGGGATGACAGAGTGGCCATGTGGCGGACTGCAGCCCATTTGGTGGATATCCGCATACCCGTGTTCAAATCGCGGTCCCGGCTCCAAATCCTCCTCTACTATAGACACCTCTTCTTAGTCGCATTCAAGTATTTTGGGAACAATCCCTATCTCGGAAATTTTCGATGGTAAGCGATAGCACGAAGACCATTGCCGCCATCATCATTGTAGCGATTGCCCTCGCTGCCACAACGCCCATTATTGTTGGTGAAAAGGTGGATGAGCCCTCCCTAAGGACCACGGACTTAGGATATGGATGGGAGGAGAGTTTTAGGATCTATCAAAATTACACCGGATTTGGCACGTTTGCGGAAAACATCACGTTTTCGGAGAGTGTCATAATGAGCAACGAAACCAGTATCATTCATTCTCGCTTAATTGTTTTCAATTCATCCAACGCGGTCGATGATTTTTCGTATTTCCAAGATCATCTTCTTGTCTACAATACGGCTGAGGAAGTGGATATTGGGGATCTGGGCTACCTCTATGGATTTTACCCTAATGCTAATGCCGTCTATGTTGTGGGCATTGATGACCAGGAATTCCGGGCAAATCCA
Source organism: Methanomassiliicoccaceae archaeon (assembly GCA_016919565.1). Taxonomy (GTDB): domain Archaea; phylum Thermoplasmatota; class Thermoplasmata; order Methanomassiliicoccales; family UBA472; genus FEN-33. The sequence continues at coordinate 5,358 of JACXTO010000041.1, forward strand.
GCCAACGTCGCTAGTCTCGTGTTCTTGCAGGATGATACACTCTCTGCCATAACAGTTTCAGTGAAGGGAGTTGACACGCTAGCCCAGCCATGGATTTGGGAATTCATCTTGGACCTGGGCACGATCCAATTGCAGAAGATTGATAGATTCTAGTGCCCCCAGGAAACAGAAAGATCCCGCGACTCCTATCGTTGGATCATCGAAAGAACGAGAGAAGGGGCGAGACGCCCCTTCCTTATGGAAAACCATCTTCGTCTCATTTCTTCGGGCAGGGGACCTTCTCTTCGTCATCCCACTCCTCGAACAGCCTGGTTATCCCCTTCTTCGCCACCGACCACGTCGGCACTCCGCCTGTGAGCACAGCGACCTGCAGCGCCTCCACGATCTCCGCCTTCGTCGCGCCATAGTTCTTTGCGACCTTTGCCTGAGGGTAGATGCAGTCCTCGCACATCCTGACCGCGACGCATGCCAGAGCGATCAGGCGCTTGGTCTTCTTGTCCAGGGCGCCGTCCTCGACCACGATCTTGTCCATGCTCCCGATGAGAACGGCAAGGTCGGGATTGTGATGCTTGATATGCTCCAGCGTTGACGGGGTGAAACCGCACATCTTCCTGTTGAGCTCCTTGACTGTCTTCTCTGCCTGCGCCTTCTTTTGGGCCATGCTCTACACACTGGACAGGAACGTATTAAATCCTATTGCCGAGGTGCCGAACTCCTCCTGGAACTTAGAGATTCAGCTATTTCCGATTTAAAGTCCGACCAGCGCAAATTGAATGAGCAA
>JACXTO010000042.1 GCA_016919565.1 Methanomassiliicoccaceae archaeon
CTTCACGTGAGCGCTGATCGTCGCTTGCACCGAATTGAATAGATCCTGCGAGATTATCGGCTCGTGGGTGCTCTGGACCAGGAACCCGTCCCAGCGCCTGAAGCCAGCATAGGCTGGATTATGGAGCAGGTGGCTGATCGACCATTTCGTCCAGGCACAACCGCGGCGGGTCAGGATCTCCGCTGCGTTCAATGATCGCGCGATCTCTTCCATCCTCTCTCCCGCGGAATAGCGCGAGAATATCTGGCGGACGGTCGTTGCCTCTTCCGGCACGATCGCAAGGTCGTTCTCTTGGATGCGGTAACCGAAAGGCGGATTGAAGCCCAGCAGTCCGGGGGAGTTCTCGGCCTTATGCGCCATTCCCATGTACGTACGTTCCCCGATCTGTTCGCTCTCCAGTTGCGCGATCCTCTGAATGATGTCGACGACGAATCGGCCCACTGCTGTCGATGTGTCCAAGGATTCGTTCATGCTGGTGAACTTCTTGCCCCACTTCTCGAGGTTCTCCATCATGATCATGAAGTTCTTGCTGTTACGGTGGATACGGTCCATCTTCATGACCAGTATCACGTCCCACTTCGATCTCTCGTCCATCATCCTCTGGTATGCCGGCCTCCGGGTGTTCCGACCCGAGTGGCCATTCTCTTCATAGAACTCGGCCAATTCCCACCCCTGGGCCTCGCAATAGGCGAGCAAACGTTCCTTCTGCGCTTCCAGGGAGTACCCCTCTCTGGCCTGGTCCTCGGTCGACACCCTGGTGTAGATCGCAACCCTAACCATTGGACATCGACCCCTCTGGCTGGATGAACGAATTAGTTCCGCCTGAGGATCTTAGGCGACCTTGGATGGCCGCCTGCACGTGATTGTAAGTGTCGATCGAAATTATCGGCACGTGATGGCTCTTACGGAGAACTCCGTCCCAGCGCACGTAGCCGCAGTAAAGAGGATTATGAAGGATGTTCGACACCGCTTCCTTGCTCCAGCCAGTCCCCTTCTTGCTGTTGACATTATTGGCGTCAAGGTGACTTGCGATGTCCTGCATGGAGAGGCCATTCAGGTATAGCTCATGAATAGTCTGGACCACCTCGGCCTCGGACTCGATCACGCTCAGGGACCGGTCCTGATAGAGGTAACCGAACGGCTGCCCGAACCCCAGATACCCAGCCCCTTTCCTCGCCTTCTGGGTCATGCCCACCTTGACCCTCTCTCCGATCTGCTCGCTCTCGAGCTGGGCGATGCGCTGGATGGTGTCCATGACGAACCGGCCTATGGCCGTGGTGGTATCGAAGGCCTCCTGCATGGAATTGAACTCCTTCTTCCAGGCGTTCAACGAGTCCATCATCTGGGCGAAATTGCGGCTGTTTCGATGGATTCGGTCCATCTTAAGGACCACGAGGACGTCCCATTTTTCCTTCTCATCCATCATGCGCTGGTAGGCAGGCCTCTTGACGTCCCTGCCGCTGAAGCCCTCGTCCACGTATTGAGAGGCGTTCTGCCAGTTCCGTGCCTTGCAGTATGCGTTCAGGCGCTTCAGCTGGGCAGGTATGCTGAACCCTTCCTTCGCCTGGTCCTCCGTGGACACCCTAGCATAAATGGCTGCTCGCATGGCAAGGCCCCTTCACTCTGGCCTGTCCAGCTTTGGTTCCCATCCCTTGGCTGACAGCTGTCTGACATTATATTCGTTCATATTAAAACTGTTGCTTGGCCTCCCGTTTGCGAAGCGTCCGAACAGTATAATCGTTATTATTCACGCAACATTCGTATATTACTTTAATATTATACATTCATGCTAATCCTCAACTTTATCACTGTTTAGGATATGTTTCCGTAGGCATGTGTCCCGAGGAACTGGAGTCCAAGATCTCCGAACTGAAGAAGGAGTTCGGGGGGCTCTTGGACGATGAGATCCTAAGGCGCATCGCATTCGAAGAAAGAGGATTAACAATGCCAGCTCCAAAAAAGACTGTCGCGGAGCTAAAGGACCGCGAAGAGATATCGATTGAACTAGAAGTCACAAAGATCGCAGATATCAAAGAGTTCGAGAAGAGAACCGGCGGTCGTGGAAGGGTTCGCAACCTCAATGTGCGCGATGAATCAGGCAATTGCCGCCTGGCGCTGTGGGATGATGATGTGGACCTGGTGGAGAAGATGGACCTCCAGGTCGGGACCAAGTTGTCATGCTCAGATTGCTTCGTTAAGAAGACGGACTTCGGGACTGACATCACCAAGGGCAAGAACGGAAAGATCGATAAAATCTAAACCTCTAAATAGATTAGCTGTTAAAGCAAGCAGCTAATCTTATTATGAATTTTTCAAACTTTCATTTTTACATTTACATTCGACCAACTAGTAGTGTGCAAAATTGGCATCAACCTGACACCATGTCGGCTGGCACTCGATCAGAACCCTTGCTGCCTGTGGAGTTCTTCAGATAAAAGGAAACGGAAAGGGTTTGCCGCATCTGTCTACTTCTTCCTCTTGACCACGACCACGGCGATGATAGCAGCTACCAGGACGACCGCTGCGATCAAGCCGATGATCAGAATGTTGTCGAGGATCAAGCCGCCGATGCCATCGTCGTTGCCTGACCCAGAGAGGTCAGTTTGATACGAAGAGATGGCCGCGATGTTCAGCTCGGCGGTCTCAGTGGCTACTGGCTCCATGTCCAGATCCGCTTCGGGCATTGAGATCTCGTCGAGTTCGTCGGGAAGATCGAGCCCATCCATCGAGGCTGTGGCACTCGTCAGGAAGCTCACATCATCGGAGTAGTAGAACTTCCCCTCGCCATCGTTCACCGTGACCTCAAAGACATCGACCTCGTTGTAGACTGGTAGGGTGACAAGATCAACGCCAGTGCATTCCATCGTCGCGTTGACATATTGAGTGATCGGTTCCAGGGTTCCATTGGTTATCTTGGGATCGCCCTCAGTTGATAGCTTGCTGAAATCGATCGGGAAGTCTGTGATGCCAGCGTTCTGCAACATCTCGTTGTCGAACAGCATCTCCTCTTCCGAGGAGGACAGCCCATTGATGTCCAGGTGGCCGCTCAATCCCCCGGTTACAGTGGCCAGGGAGCTGACGGTCCAGTTGCTGCCATAGGTCAGGGGGAACTCGATCACGTTCAGATACGGGGAGAATTCTACTCCCAAATCCAGCACGATGCTGAGATCAAGGTCGAAATTGATGTTCTTGTAGGAATAGGTCGTGCTCATGTCGGACCAGTTGAATTTCTGTTCCGGCATGTTGATCAAATCGAACGAGGCGATCGCGCTGGCGCTGTTGGTGGTATCGATGCTCTTGATCGCCATGGTTGCCTTCTCGAACACGACTGTTATTTCCGAGACGTACGCCATGTCGATCGTCGCGTCCAGCGAGATTGTCATGCTGGCGTTCGGATAGTACATATCGCCCCAGGCCCTGGTCCCCGCGACAGGCATATTGCCGGTCACCTGGATGTTCGCCTCGGCATTGAACCGGGCGGCGAACCTGGATTCGACCACGTACTCCGACACCGTGGCCTCCGTGACCTCTACGATTGACCAAGCGCTGGCTGAAGCCTGCACCTGGAACTCGTCGAGGCTGGCGGATCCCGTCATGTTTTCAAGCATCTGTTGGATATCGTCCAATTGTTCCGAGAACTCTGTGTCGAGGTCGATGGACTTGCCCATCGCCCAGGAATCGCCATCGTTCCATGTCGGAGCGTTGGCGGTTGGCGACACGGCGGCGGCGGTCGGTGCGAAAAGGGCACAGAACATCAAAGCCGCCACGATTGCAATCGCAGTTGTGATACTGGTCTTCACTATTCATCCCTCCTAATTGATCATTAACAATGAATACCTGGTTATAGAGATTGCCGTCTGGAAATCGGAAATGAGTCGAGAAAAATCAAGAATGGAAGAGATTGATGGAAAGGGTTTTTCCGGTATGATCGCGGCGCTTACATCATTCCAGGCATGCCGCCCATTCCTGGGGGCATCCCGCCCTGTCCGCCCTGGGGTCCGGGTGGGGCTTTCCTGGATGCAATGACGTCGTCGATCCTCAGGATCATGTTCGCGACCTCGAAGGCGGACTTTATCGCCTGGGTCTTTACCCTGAGCGGCTCGATGACGTTCTCCTTTAACATGTCGATCGGCTTGCCGTCGGTCAGGTCCAGTCCCATGTTCTTGTTGGCCTTCTTGCCCTCGTGGACCGACTTCAGCTTGATGACTACATCCATCGAGTCCAATCCGGCGTTCTCTGCCAATACCCAGGGGATTACTTCCATGGCTTGGGCGAACGCCTCGATGGCCAGTTGCTCCCTGCCGCCGACGCTCGATGCGTACGAGGCGAGCCTTAGTGAGAGCTCGATCTCCGGGGCTCCGCCACCTGGCACTGCCTTCCCGTCCTCGATGGTGATCCCGACCACGCGCAATGCGTCGTGCATCGCCCGGTCGACCTCTTCGATCACGTGCTCGGTTCCGCCACGGATCATGAGGGTGATGGCCTTCGGGTTCTTGCAGCCGGTGATGTAGGTCATATCGTCATCGCCGATCTTCTGCTCCTCGACCATCGCGGCGAATCCCAGGTCAGTCGACTCCATCTCGTTGAGGTTGCCGATGATCTTCCCGCCGGTGGCCTTGGCCAGCTTCTCCATGTCGCTCTCCTTCAAGCGGCGGCAGCCGTAGATGCCCTGCTTGGCCATGTAGTGCTGGACCAGGTCGTCGATGCCCTTCTGGCAGAACACGACCGTCGCTCCGATCTGCTTCAGTTTGTCGACCATCCCCTTCAGCGAGGACTCCTCTTCATCCAGGAATGCCTGCATGGAGGCTGGGTCGCGGATCTGGATCTTAGCCTCGACCTCGGTCTTCTTGATCTCGAGCGCGGCCGAGAGCAATGCGATCTTGGCGTTCTTCACCTGCTTCGGCATCCTCGGGTGCACGCGCTCCTTGTCGATGACGATGCCTTCGATGACGTGGGTGTCAGCGATGCTGCCACCGGTCTTCTTCTCCACCTTGATGTTGTCGACATCGATCTCGTACTTGCCGTTCTTCTTCTCCGCGATCGCCTTCACGGCCTTCACGGAGATATCGGCGAGGAATTCGCGCTGCCCGCCGACGCTTTTGCCAGTCATCGCGGTACTGGCGATCTTCTTGAGCAAGGCCTCGTTCTCGAACTTAACTGGTATGGCGATAGTGTCCAGGATCTCGATCGCCTTGGCGGCGGCCATTCCATAGCCGTTCGCCAGGATGGTCGGGTGGATGTTCTGCTCGATCAGGCTCTCGGCCTTCTTGAGCAGCTCTCCAGCGATCACGACCGAGGTGGTGGTGCCATCCCCGCATTCGTTGTCCTGGGTCTTCGCGACCTCGACGACCATCTTGGCCGCGGGGTGCTGGACGTCGATCTCCTTCAAAATTGTGACTCCGTCGTTCGTGATGACAACGTCACCCAACGAGTCCACGAGCATCTTATCCATGCCCTTCGGACCCAGTGTCGAGCGCACTGCATCGGCGACGGCGCGGGCGGCGGCGATGTTATTCGTCTGCGCCTCCCTGTTCTTCGCCCTCTCTGTGCCCTCCCTGAGCACGATGATGGGCTGTTGGCCATTCATTGCGTATGCCATAGTAAACACCGTTGCCACGGTATTTTTATGCTTCTATATAAAGCTTACGTGTACCGCGCACTAATGGACATAGCGCA
>JACXTO010000043.1 GCA_016919565.1 Methanomassiliicoccaceae archaeon
GTGTGGTGGGAAACTACCACAGCTCTTGCCGCTCTGATAGCTGGGGCGGACATACTGATCATGCGCAGCCCCAGGTCGGCCGCGATAGTGAAGCGAGCTGTTGACGATTTGGCCGGAGGCGAGTGAATGCCGACGGCAATAGAGATCTTTAGGCTCCTGCCGAAGAAGAACTGCGGGAAATGCAATTACCCCACTTGCCTGGCATTTGCGATGCAGATCGCCAACTCCAAGGCGAAGCTGCAGGACTGCCCCTTCCTCTCGGAGGAGGCTCTGTCAACTCTGGCAGCCTCCGCGGCGCCACCGATACATTTGGTGAAATTCGGCGCTGGAAGCAAGGTCATCGAGATGGGCGACGAGACCGAACTGTACCGGCATGAGAAACGCTTCTTCCATCCGACCGCTTATGCGCTGACGATATCCGATTCTCTCGATGAGCCGGACATCGCTCGAAAGCTGGAGACGATTTCCAGAATCAGGTTCGACCGCGTCGGCCAGATATTGAGCTTCGATGCGATCGCCATCAAGGACGAGAGCTCTAACGCCGATAAATTCAAAGCGGCGGCCGAGGCCGTGGCTTCGAGGACAGAGCTGCCAATTCTCCTGGTGTCGAGATCACCTGAGATCATGAGGGGCGCAGCAAGGGCAATCGCCGAGAGAAGACCGCTCCTTTACGGCGCAGATGCGAGCAACTTTGCAGATATGGCCACCGTCGCGAAGGACCTGAAATGCCCTCTTGTCGTCAGCGAAGGAAAAGGACTCAATGAGCTCGCCGACCTGGTCCAGAAGGTGAAGGCGTCCGGAATCGAGGACATAGTGCTCGACCTCGGTGCGGGGAGTCTGAAGCAGCTTCTGGAGCGTTCAAGCATCGTCCGAAAGGTCTCGGTGAAGAAGACGTTCCGTGGCCTCGGGCATCCCATCCTGGTCGATGCGGGAAGCGGCGAGGCGGCCGTCCTCAAGGGTTTGTTGGCCACCATGAAGTACGGCAGCATCGTCCTGTTCGATGAGCTCAGCGAGGCTCATGCGCTCCCGCTGTTCGTGCTCCGGCAGAACATCTATACCGACCCGCAGGTCCCGATCCAGGTGAAGCCAGGCATTTACCCCGTCAACGCTCCGAACGGGGACTCACCGATACTATTCACCACCAACTTCTCTCTTACCTACTTCACCGTTCTATCGGACGTTGAGAAGTCCAAGGTGCCGATCTGGCTCCTTGTGGTCGATACCGAGGGATTGAGCGTGATGACCGCCTATTCGGCAGGTAAGTTGACGCCGGAGTCGGTGAACGCGGGCCTGGAAGCCTCTGGAGCGAGGGAGAAGTCAAAGAAAGGCGAGATCATCATCCCTGGGATGGTCTCGAGGATGAGCGGGAAGCTGTCAGAGGTTACTGGATTGAAGGTAATCGTCGGGCCTAAGGAGTCATCCGGCATACCGAAGTTCCTGAAGAACCATTAATCAGCCGAATACCACAGGTTTACAATTCTGAAGCGAGGACCTTGATCTTCTGATAGAGCGAATTCGCATCAGACAGTTCCATCATCGATCTCCCTTCCACCGAAGCCTTTTCCACATCCCGGTCGAACGGAAGCACGACTACTTGCTCGAAGGACGATGCCTGAACGATGTCCTTTACGATCGGATAGACATCACCGCTGACCTTGTTCAGCACCAGCGTGGTACTTCCGATCTCGATTCCCATCTCCTGCGCCAGTTTAAGAATTCGCACGGCGGTCTCGACCCCGGTCTTCGTGTTATCGGATATCACCAGGAAGGCATCCATGCGCTTCGTCGTCCGGCGAGATAGATGCTCCATCCCCGCTTCGTTGTCGATCACGATGTGATCGTACTTGTCCATCGCCTCGTCGAGGAAGGTGCGAAGGATGTTATTGATGAAGCAATAGCATCCAGGCCCTTCGGGGCGGCCCATCGTCAGGAGGTCGAACGAGCTGCCCTCGACCGTGGCCAATTGCATCTGGTATCGGACGTAATCATGCTTGCTCTGACCGGCCGGGACCTCGTCGGCCTTCTTGAGCAGGTCCTCCCTCATATCACCGATCGTCCTCTCAACCTTCACACCAAGCTTCTCCCCCAGATTCGAGTTGGGGTCCGCGTCGACGGCCATTACCACTTTGTCGGTCCTTTCGTGCAAAGCACGTATCAACAGCGCCGCGATGGTTGACTTGCCCACACCACCCTTCCCGGCGATGGCGACGCGGCCGCTCATGCTAGCGCTCCAATGAATGCCGCTTGCGGAACTCGTTCGATACCTGATTCAGGAGCAGCAGGGCTTCCATCGCCAATGCCTCGTCCACCGTTCCCAATCCGCACTGTGGCGTCAGCAGCGAGGTGCGATGCAGAAGCTCAAGGTCAACACCCTTCGCCACCAGGGATGCCATGTTCCGCTCCAACTTCTCGATCAAGCCGGAAACGGACGAGAGCCTGAGGTCGTCCTCCTGGTTGGGGATTATGCCCCAGGCGATGCAACCGCCCTTCTCCAGGAAACGCTTCACCTCTTCTGGATATAACGAGATCGTGTGGCCATAGTTGTAAGCGTCAAAGGAGAGCACATCGACGTTCGTCCGCAGAACGGTCGGCCAATCGGTGTTGCCGCAGCAATGCAGCCCTTTGAGGCAGTTCACGTTTTCGAACACCTCGTTTATCCAGGTCGTCACTTTCTCAGGCGATATGGCCGCGAAAGGCGTCCCAACGAGGGAGAGAGAAGGCTCGTCGAGGAAGAGCAGTGCTCTTGAACATTTCTTCTGCAGCTCCCTTTCCTGCCACCGCAGCATCAGGTTGAGGTTCTTCCTGACGATCTCCGAGTACGCCTCATCGTAGATCACGCTCTTACCTGTGGAATCGGATATCTGCAAACCGAGACTAACAGGCCCGGTCACCTGCCCCTTGATCGCCTTCAGGCCAGCCGGGAGCTTGCGGGAAAGCAGCTCGTAGAGGCCATGGAAGTTCTCCTTGGGATAGGTGAAGTAGTCCAGGTCCTCGGACAGCACAGCCTGATAGAATTGCTCCGGATCGTAGTTCATCAGATCGACGGTGATGCGCTTCGCCTTGGCATCGATGTCGACCCCCGGAAGCTTGGTCGAGTATTGCGCATACATGTTCTCGCCGAAGCCCAGCGCCGGGAGCTGCGGCCAATAAGGGACCTTCTCAAGGTAACGGACGACCAGGTCGACCGCTTCCGCTGGGTTCTCGTGCGGCAAAGACCCGATGCAAGCTGGCACGCATTTCCAGTCCATCGCGTCACCATTCCAACTAATGCAAATAAAGCTTTCCGAATCCCCGAAGCTCATTTCTCCAGGCTCTTCGCCACGCTTGGGAACAGCTCCAGGTCGGTGTGCGGAAGGAAGCTCGCCGAAGAGAACTCGTCGAAGAACGAGCTAGAGGTCGAGAGCTCGAGATAGGTCAATGCCTCGTAAACTTCCATGGCTTCCTTCCTCTTCTCGGCGGAAAGCAGGCATTGGACCGCTCCGCCCAGAGCTGCATTGCCGATGAACTTGAACCGCTTCCTAGGGATGTCAGGCAGAAGGCCGATGGTCACGGCGTTCTCGATGTCGATATAGTTGCCGAAGCCTCCAGCAACATAAACCCTCTCCACGTCCTCCATTCTCCGCTCGAGCGAGCGGAGCAGGACCCTGCATCCCGCGAACACCGCGGCCTTCGTTCGCAGGATGTTCGCCAGGTCATCATCGCTCAGCTTGATCTCCTTCGCTCCTGCCGAGGCGGGGACCAGAACATATTCGGCCCCTTGGTCCGTTCGCCTAACCCTCTCGTCACCGAAGTCCTGGATGCGGCCCTTCTTGTCGATAGTTCCAGCCTTGAAGAGCTGGGCCACGATGTCGATCAGCCCGGAACCGCATATGCCCAGCGGACGGCTTCCGCCGATCACTTCGTAACTTGCCCCTGTTTCAGGATGTATGGCCACGCGCTCGATCGCGCCGTCCATCGCCCTCATCCCGCATGCCACCTCACCGCCCTCGAATGCCGGGCCGGCTGACGTGGAGCAGGCCACCATGAACTCTTTGTTGCCGAGAACGACCTCGCCGTTCGTTCCGACGTCTATCAGTAGCGAGAGTGAATCGTGCTTGTGCAGACCGGACGCCACGATGTCCGCGGTGATGTCACCACCGACGAACCCCGCCCTCCCCGGGATGCAATGCACTAATGCATGCTCGTTGCCATCAAGGCCGAGCTGCCGTGCGTGAAGCAGTGGAGGCACGTTGGTCACCGGCACATACGGCTCGTAGCGGATGCCCTTCGGATCCAGGCCGAGGAGCATATGGATCATCGTGGTGTTGCCAGCGATTGCGTAACTGGTGATGTCGTGCTTATCAATCGACTCTTCAGACGAGGCAATTGCCTCCTTCAGCAGCAGATCGATCGTGCTGACGACGAGGTCCCTGAGCTCGGCCAGGCCGCCCTCTTCTGCGTACGAGATCCGAGAGATGACGTCGTCGCCCGCCTTCATCTGCCGATTGTACTCGGAGGCCGTGCTGAGCAATTTGCCCGATGCCAGATCGACGAGCGAAAGCACTACTGTGGTTGTTCCGATGTCCATCGCCACGCCGACGTTGCGTGTTCCGGGATCGGAGAAGCTCACCACACTGTTCCCCAGGTCCTCAGCGGACGTTACTAAGTCAACTTTCCATTTGTTCTTTCGGAGCAGTCCTGACAGCCTCTTTAGTTCAGACAACGGCACGCTAGCCTCATCGATATTCAGCACGCGGAGCACCCGCTCGAAATCGCCCACACTGTCGGTCAGCGTCGGCTCCTCCACGGTGACTTGGCGAACCCGGGTCATCGGGCTCAATCGCTTCACCGCCGCCGCCCTATGATGATCCAGGATCTTGTGCGCCCCCACCCTCGCTTCCTCTGGCACGAAGACGCTCAGGTCCCCCAGCGCCCAGGTCTGGCAGGCGAGGCGGTATCCCTCTTGCAGCGAGCGGGCGTCGAGCCCCTCTGCTCCTTGTGTCTTGGAAGCGCCCTCGACCAGCACCTTGCATTTATGGCAGGTCCCCTTCCCGCCACAAGCGCTGTTGAGGTCCATTCCAGCCTCGGAGGCGGCGTCCAGGAGGTTCGTTCCCTCATCGACGGTGGCCTCGACGCCCATGGGCAAAAATCTTATCTTGAACTTCATCCAGTCGAAGGATTCGCTTATCGATACTTAATCCTCTCCGTAATTTGCTATCAGTAGGAGGGCAATCGCAAAATACTCAAGCCACCGGATGCGTTGAGCATCAGAATGCATGACCATTCGGGCTCGAACCATCACCGGAGGACCACGTCGAAGGCGCTCCTCCTGGCGCTCTCCATCACTCTTGGCTTCGCCATATTCGAGCTGATCGGCGGCCTGCTCAGCGGAAGCCTGGCGCTCATTTCCGACGCGGGACACATGTTCACCGATGTGATCGCGCTCTCCCTGAGCGTTTGGGCCTCCTACATCGTCCTGAGGCCGCCCAACGAGAGGCAGACCTTCGGCTTCCTTCGCGTAGAGATACTCATCGCCATGGTGAACGGCATAGTGCTGGCGGCGACGTCGTTCATCATCATGTACGAAGCGGTCCAGCGCATCCAGAACCCGGTGGGGATCGAGGCTCCCCTGATGCTCGTTGTTGCGGTGATCGGGCTTATCGCGAACATCGCTGGCGTGCTGATCCTGAGGGAGAAGGCGGAGGAGAACCTCAACGTGAAGGGCGCTTCGATGCACATCTTCGGCGACATGCTCTCCTCTATCGGGGTGATAGTCGGCGCGTTGCTCATCTACCTCTTCGACCTGCAGATCGCCGATCCGATCATCTCCATTATGATCAGCCTGGTCATCCTCTATTCCGCCTACAAGGTCATCAAACAGGCCGCTTACGTCCTGCTGGAGTTCGCACCCGGCGGTGTCGACAGAGCCCAGGTGAAAGAGGAGATGAGGAAGATCGCTGGGGTCCTTGACGTCGAGGACATCCATATCTGGACGCTGGGCTCGGGCATCTACGCGATGAGCGCCCACGTGCTCGTTGCTGACAAGCCAGTTAGTGCATGCTCATGCATAATCAAGGAATGCGAGGAGATGCTGCGGACCCGATTCAACATCTCCCACAGCACCCTCCAGCTGGAGTACGAGGCGTGCGAGGCCGATGCCTGCCCGCTCGTCCGGCGACCGGGGAAATGATCGTCAGAGATTCAGGTCTTTCGCTTCTTCCGCTCGATCGCCTTGCCCGAATAGAAACCTCTGGCGATCATCTTGCCGACGCCGTAGTAATTGTGATCGTCCGGAGAATAGAGGAACGGCCTGATCTTGGACATGAGGCAGATGCCATTGCTGTCGAGCGCGTCCTCCTCTACCTTCACGTCCATGATCTCGCCGATGAACTGGGTATGAAGGCCGAGCTCGTGTATCTGGATCAGCTTGCACTCCAGTACCATCGCGCACTCCTCCACGTATGGGGCATCCACCAGGTTCGAGCGGACCGGAGTGAAGCCCACCGCTGCGAGCTTGTCCTCCTCCTTCCCGGTCGTGAGCCCGAAGTAGTCCGCCTGGA
>JACXTO010000044.1 GCA_016919565.1 Methanomassiliicoccaceae archaeon
CCAATTCCCTCTGGGAGAGGTCCAGGCGCTTCCTCATCTGCCTGACCTTGTCCAAGTCCGGAAGTTGGGGGATCAGCGCCATTCTTTGGGTGGTCATGATTAACTCACGTTCGCCAGGGTAGGTGACGATAACCGTCCCTGGATAATAATATTCCTATGGGAATTCGCTGCAAGAAAACAGGCTTCGCATCGTTGGGGGAAAAGCGCCTTTTTACGCTTTTCGATGGAATCATGCACCCGTTCAACGCAAACAATGAACCGACTTCCCAATCATGAGCGGTTGGTCCCATGATTCTTCGTAATTCCTTTCGGATTCAGAACAGCGATGACTGCAAATCGTTAATTCTCTAGGCCGCCTAGACCCCAGGGAACCTCATCAAGGAATCCAAGACTATGCGCAGTTCGAGGTCGACGAGACCGAGGGGCACGATGTCCTTCTGGATGATCTCCTCCAAATCGCGGTTGTCCGGGGCATGAAGCCGTATCATCACCCTTCGCCTGCCGCTCACTTGGAGCACCTCCATTACCCCGGGGACACTGGACAGCGCTTTCAATTTCTCAGCGGTGACGCCGTCCACCAGGTTAGCGAACATGATCCCCTCGGCCTTCATGCCCAGTTGTTCAGCGTTGATCACCGCCACATAGCCGAGGATGATATGGTCGTCCTCCAAACGCCTTATCCTGTCCCGCACGGTCGATGGCGACCGCCTCAGGCGTTGGGCGACGTCGTTGTAGGTCATCTTGCCATCCGTCATGAGCAATTTCAGTATCCTGCGGTTCATCTCATCGACCATGGCCAAAACGCACCTTCAGGTTCCGATGTAAATAAGAATGGGCCTGATTGATAAGCATTGCGATGTTCTCCGCTGCGATAGCGGCAGGTCCCATTCGTTCTAGAGCGCCTATAAAAATGGACAATCCCACAAAATCATTTGATATTAATATAAAAAACATCCGAATGAAATGGATATCGGAGCGCAGAACATTCGTCTCAAACGATCTTGATGGTCCGTTTGAGGAAGGCGCAACTGTTGCAGGGTATATCGACCACGCAGCTCTGCCCAGTAGGTATTCCTCGGAGCGCGCACATGATCGCCATATCGACTGGCCTTTGGTTGGCCCGCCTTCCATTCGCCGCCAATATCTTCTTCTCAGCGGCTGTCGACGCCAACCCACAGGAGCATCCGGCACTGACGAACTTCATGCATCGCTGAGCCTCCGAATCGGAACAGATGTCGCATCTCACCCCGACCTTCGCCAATGGGCCGAACAGGTTGGCCAGCGGGTCGAAGACATAGATCCTTTGCTCCTTCCCCAAGGATATGAAAATTGCATAAGGCTTGGACGGGGCTATCAGTTCCATGCGAGTGCCGCGCTTCTTGAGCTCCTCCATCACGGTCCAGAACTCACGAAGATGGTTGTTCAACTGATAGACCAGCTGCTGGTAGTCAATCTCCAGTTCGTCCGCCAGTTCCTGCTTCGACACCGGCCCGTTCAGCGCCATCCGGTACAGCGCCCGCAGGATATCCTTCCGCATTTTATGATTGACGATCCCGCTGTAGGCCTCCGGATCGATGTAGGCGATCTCCATCCTGCATCCAGTCGAGGCAACCATGCTCCCTTGATTCTTCGCTCAAATATTTAACTTTGATTCGGAGATGAGTTTATGCCGCAGATGCTGCGCCTCTAAGCGCCGGAATCCTCTTTGAAGCGGTAGGTTGGCGTAGGTCGTCCTGGTGAGAAGCAGTCGTCCGTGAATGTCAGATCGATCGCCCCTGCCTTATCTAGGACGCTCGTCACCGACCGGCGTATTATCTCCCTCAGCCGGTCTGGAGTGGACACCACTCTGCCATTCATGTTCAATAGCACTTTGCCTTTAGCCTTCCTTCCTCCCTTGACGCCATCTACCCCGATGTCCGAGAAGACCAAGCTCATCTTCATGGCGTTGCTGGGGGATTCGAGGAGCAGCTTGACGTGCGCGATCTGACCGTTGTCGTAGCTCTGGGCGACGTTGCGCAGGATCTTGGTGGCGAGGTCGTAGGTATCGGTCTCATTCGGCAGCTCGAACGTGTACGAGCCATTGTACCAGCCAAGCTCGGCCTCGGCCTGCGCGTAAAGCTCATAATCGACATCGACCGGCCGTTTCAGGCTCTTGTCCGTGGATGCGAGCAGCTCGGCTATCTCGGCCACGCCCTTTTGGCTGATGCCGGAGTATGGTATCACCCTCGCCCCTGGATTCATCTCCTTGATGACATTCAGCAGGCCATCCATCTCCTCTGGTGCCACCAGGTCCGTCTTTGAGAGCAGGATCACCTCCGCCTCCTGCACCTGGTGCTTGCGGAGATACGCCCCCAGCGACCCTTCGTCCTCCACCTCATCGGAGATGCGGGTGCTATCGAGGAGGACCGATAGCGGCGCAACATTGAACTCGTCCGGGAAGCGGAACTTCAATGGCGCGACGACGGTCGCAAGCAGGTCGGTGCAGCTGCCGACCGGCTCCGCCAAGATGATATCGGGGCGGTTAGCCTGGACGAGCCTACGCGCGTTGTCGATCAGCTCCGGGAACTTGCAGCAGAAACAGCCCTTCAGGACCTCGGCGGTGTCGAACCCCAATTCCTTCGCGAACCTGGTGTCGACCAATACCTCTCCCTGATCGTTCATGATGATGGCGACCGACTTGCCCTCTTGCTTATAACGCTTGGCCAGGTTGATGAGCAGGGTCGTCTTGCCTGCCCCCAGGAAGCCTCCGACGATTGCGATGCGCGTGCTCATTCTTTTCCCTCGATAAGTTATCCAGATTGTTGAAGTGATACTTCTGACTATTATCGCGGCCGATAATCAACTTGTAGAATTTGAACTTGTTTGCCATTACCAGATGATCGGCCGTCGGACGGCAGGAACGAACTCAGTCTTCGGTTATGCATTCCACTGTCATTCGAAGCACTTCAGAGGCGGCCGCCTTCTTGATGTTCAGCCTGTCGCCCACGAATTCCATCCTGTCGACCACGGTGGTCTTGCCATTGGTGAAGGCGAAGAAGACCAGCCCGACCGGCTTGCCGAAGCTCGCCCCGCCTGGACCAGCGAGACCGGTAGAGGCGATCCCGTAGTCCGAGCCGAAATGCTCCCGGACCCCTGCCGCCATCTCTGACGCGGCCTGCTCGCTCACTGGGCCATTGACCCTCAAGGTCGCCTCCTTCACCCCGAGCGACTTAACCTTGGAGCGATCGCTGTACACCACGATGCCTCCAAGGAAGTACCGCGATGCCCCTGGTATGCTGGTAATGATATCGGCTATCATCCCTCCGGTGAACGTCTCCGCCACCGCGATCGTCCTGTCCCTATTACGAAGAATTTCGGCCAGGCGCGCCTCGAAGGCGGGTTCCTCGATCATCTTCCCTTCTCCTCGAAGAATAGACGCGGCTTTCCTACTGCGGTGATGGTGACCTTGGTGTCGATGAGCAGCCCGCCCGTCATGTCCTTCCCCATGGAGAAGACGTCGTCCGCCCGGTCGACGATGACCTCGACGCCCTCCGCCCCAGCTTGCAAGGCCCTCTGTCGCGACACTTCGCTCCCCCAGGAAACGGCGTAGCATACCGCCTCTTCCAGGCTGGCGAACTCCCTCGTCTCCTCGGAGGTGAACAGCTTGCAGGGCGGGTCGACCACCGTGGCAAACCCGTCATTCGGTCTGATCAGCGCCTCGACCGTCTCCACTATGCTTCCAGTAATGGCTCCCACCGCATTCCCGATGCCAGGGTGCTCCGGGATCACGAGCTCGGTGTGGAGCATATTCGCGATTGGCGGCAGGTACACTCCCACAGGAGCGCCAATGCCTATGATCTTCTTGTTGAGCTTCAGAACGAAGGTGGCGTCGATCCCCGGCGTCTGGGATATCATCATGTCGTAGATGTGCTCGCTGGTGTCGCAGGTGGTCGTCTTTCCGGTCTCCTCGTAGATCAGCTTATGGACCAGCTCCTTGGCGATCTTTCGGATCACCATTTCCTTCGCTTCGTTGCAGAACTGGTCCACGCTTATGCCTGCAGCCTCGGCCTGCACCTCGACGCCTATCCTCGAGGCCTCCAGATCGTATTCCCTATAGCTGCCATCCACGTGCAGCACGTCCGTAGGCGTGAGTCCTATCCTCTGGACCAGCCCACGTTCCTCGAGCTTCCTGAGGTTCAAGGCATAGGGGTTGATGCCGATCGATCGACATGCATCCTGGACCGATCTCGGTCCTTCCCTGATCAGTTCAATGAATCTTGCCTCTTCATCGGTCAGGCTCATTCCCTTCGACTCGCGGGAGAAGATGAAGAACTCGGTCGTCTGCAGGATACTTTCCAGGGCGATGAAGCCCGGCACCGACCTTTCGTTCTCGTTCCTGGCCTCTTCGAGCCTTTGCCGGAGAGAGGGGAACATCGATGAGGCTATGCATAGGGGTATCACCCTTTGGGGTGCCAGGATGATCGCACCGCGATTGACGATGATCCTGCTGTCCCCACCAATGCCCGAGGTGGATATGTCAGCGGCCTTCACCCGCGTTCTCCATCCTCCGATCATGGCCCCTTCCGGATCGAGCCTAGGCTTTCCTCCTCTAAGTATGCCGATGTCGGTCGTGGTCCCTCCCACGTCTATCACAACGGCGTCGTTCAAACCAGTAAGGAACTTCGCACCGATCAGGCTGGCCGCTGGCCCTGACAGGATCGTCTCCACTGGCCTCTGCCTCGCCATTTCCTCCCCCATCAGGGACCCGTCCCCTTTCACAATCATCAGCGGGGCATCGATCCCTCTGTCCAGGAGCCCCTTCTTCATCGAGATGACCAGATCGGCGATTATCGGTATGAGCCTGGCATTCAGGACCGCGGTTATCGTCCGTTCGTAAAGGCCAAGCTTTGACGACAGTTCATGGCCGCATATGACCGGGTGGTCGCACTCCTCCTGCACGATCCTCTTCAACTCAAACTCATGGCTCGGGTTCCTTACGCTGAGGAAGCTCGAGATCGCGAAGGAATCGACCTTGTCCTTCACGGCGACGATGAACTCCCTCGCCTTTTTCATATCCAGAGGCTGGGCTTCCTCCCCGCTGAGATTGTGACCGCCCTCTATCTCGACCACTTCATCCACGGGGATGGTCTTGTTGTACTCCCCGCCAACCATCATCAGACCCACCCGGAATCCCTTTCCCTCCACTATCGAATTCGTGGCCAAAGTTGAGGAAAGCGATACCAATCGTACGCTCTTGAGGTCGACGCCTTCGAGCTTGCCGATTGACTCGGCAATGCCGATGTAGAGATCTCCCCGGGTCGTCAGGGAATTGGCCCTGCTGATGACAGACCCGCTCTCAAAATCAACGATTGCAGCGTGCGTATACGTCCCGCCGGTGTCAATCCCAAGTCCCAGATTCACCAGATCGCCTCTAGTACCGTTAAAGAATCCCAGCGATTCTTGTTCCAATATTGGTATTCTGAGGTATCGAGCGCATCATTTTTAATATCTTTGAAATAATGATTCTCCGGGAATTACATTGACTTCGCGCGTTAAGGTGAAAATGACCGTCTGCGACAGGGAACACATAATAGAGGTCAGCCAGAGGGACGATGGTGATTTCGATGTCAAAGCGGTTACGCAATGCGATCACGTGAGGGAATTCATAGAAATGCTCGGTCCCCTCTCGATCGTCGATCTGACGGACAAGAAGAACAGCAAGGTCTGGGAATGCGTCAAGAATTCCAAAATGAGCTCGACCTGCCTGACTCCCGCCGCCGTCCTGAACGCCTGCTGGCTTGAAGCTGGATTGCTGTCCAAGAACCTGGCCAAGAGCCGCGGTTCGATAAGCGTTGAGTATCTCGATTGATGCCATATCGCGACCTTTCACACCATCTCAAGCCGACGTGACAACGTATGTATATTTGTACATATATGCATCCGTTATGAGCGAGAGCAAAGCGAGATTCTTCAGGGCCCTTGGGGACGAGACACGGCTGACCATATTGGGATACCTGCTGAAGAACGAGCATTGTGCGTGCAGTTTTAAGGACATTGAGACAAAGGACCAGACAACCATCTCAAGGCATCTGAAGGTCTTGACCGAGGCTGGTTTGATCAAACGGAGGAAGAGCGGCCGGAATCTGATATACAGCATCAAGGACGACGACATCCGAAACCGCCTAATTACAATGGGCATCGAGCAACATGACGTTTGTTGCGATGCCGATAAACCAAGGGCCGATCGGGTCAAGGAGATCGTGAAGACAAGATATGGCAAGATAGCGCGCGAAGGCGGCTCCTGCGGCTGCGGGAGCGATTGCTGCGGGGAAGCAGCGCTGGCCCCGATCCAGATCTCCTCGACCCTTGGATATTCCGAGGCCGAGCTTGCCGTCCTGCCCGATTCCAATCTAGGACTGGGTTGCGGCAATCCTGGAGCCCTGAGCAATATCAGAAATGGGGACATCGTCCTCGATCTCGGTAGCG
>JACXTO010000045.1 GCA_016919565.1 Methanomassiliicoccaceae archaeon
GTGATGCGCGAGGAATCGGCGACCGCGATCTGCGCGGCGATCTTAGTAGCGGAGGATACGTGCCATAGGCCTCCAGAGAGAACGAGTATCCTCTCTGGCTTGAGCTTCTCCTCGGCGCGAAGGACGATCACGTCGCACGGGCTCTGCTTGAGGATCTCATCGGTCTTGCGGCCGAGCACCCTCTTCTTGGTGTAGGTGTAGCCCTTCCAGCCGATGACGATCATGTTGGCCTTCTCCTCTTTGGCGGTGTCGATGATGGCGGTCGTCACGTCGTGCGAGATGGAGACGACGGCTCGAGTGGGCACGCCCTTGGCGTCCGCCACCCGCCTGAGCTTCTCCAGCATCCTCTTGCGTTCCTCGACCACCCTCTTGGAGACGGCGTCCATCGGGACCGCGGTCGGGACCTCCACCACCGTCATCAGCAGCAGCTCGCCGCCGTTGTTCTCGGCGATGATGGCGCCGAGCTCGACAAGCGCCGTGGCCTTGGGATCGTCCACCGGGATGAGGACGCGGTACCTCTCCAGCTGCTCTGGGCTGAGAGCCACCTGCGCCGGCGCCTCGATGCGCTCGATCTCCACCCGGCCCTTGGCGAAGTAGTGCAGCAGCAGACCCAGCAGGATGACGGCGAAGGCGAGCCACCAGGCGTAGGGCTCATAGAAGAACAATGTCGCCGCCAGGAAGAGCTTGGTCGCGATGCCTGCCAAGGGGATGTAAGGGAACCAGGGGGTGATGAAATGCCGTTTGACCTCTGGCCTCCTCTTGCGCAACGTGATCGCCGCGACGTTGACCAGCGTGAAAAGCAGGAGGATGAGGATGTCCGCCATCGAGGCCACCTGGTTCAACGGCAGGACGACCGCTGCCATGACGATTATGGCGCCGCTGATGAACAACGCAGCCCCTGGCGTCTGGTTCTTCGGATGGAGCTTCCCGAAGATGAGAGGCAGGTTGCCGTCCCGCCCCATCGCGAAGGACACGCGTGATGCGGAGAACACCACCGAATTGACGGCGGCGATGGAACCGATGATGATGCCGATGGAGATGAGCGCGCCACCGAGGAACGGAATGCTGATTACGTTGGCCGCGACAATTAGAGCATCCTGCCCCAGTCCGGCGTTCGACATCGCGACCATCTCATTGTAGCCCAGCACCCCCAGGGTGACCACGGCGATGACCAGGAAGAGCCCGCAGCTTATCGCGATGCACAGGAACATGGCACGGGGGATGGTCCTCTCCGGGTCCTTGGCCTCCTCTCCCGTCTGCGCTACGACCTCGTACCCCTCGAAGATCATGAAGGTGAAGGCCATCGAGGTCGCGATGCTCATGTAGCCGAAGGGGATGAACGGCGTGTAGGCATCGGATGCGACATTTCCACCCAGCAGATAACCGACGGCGAAGAGTACGTAGATGACGATGATGCCGATCAGGAACACCGAGATGATGATCTCTGAGCGCCCGGCGCCCTTCACGCCCCTATAATTGACGTAGATGAATGCTGTGGCGATGATCGCCGCGAAGATCTTGGCGATCGTCTCGGGATCGAGCCCGAAGAAGACGACGTTGTACTGGGCGAGCAGCGCGCTGACGCCCCATCCGAAGCCGATGGCATAGACGGCGCAGGCGATGCAGTGCCCCACCCACGACATCCAGCCGCCGAGGAATCCCAAGGGGGGGAAGAGGCCTTCATTGACCCACAGATACCCCCCTCCGGTCTCCGGGAAGGCGCTGGACAGCTCGGCATAGGCCATCGCCGTGAACAGCGTCACCACCAGATTGAGAACGAACGCCAGGATTATCGCGGGTCCGGCGATTCCGACGGCGGAGCCGATGAGGATGAAGATGGTGGAACCGATGTTCGGGCCGATACCGATCATCAATA
The DNA here is from genome assembly GCA_016919565.1 of Methanomassiliicoccaceae archaeon. Taxonomy (GTDB): domain Archaea; phylum Thermoplasmatota; class Thermoplasmata; order Methanomassiliicoccales; family UBA472; genus FEN-33. The sequence goes on from JACXTO010000045.1 coordinate 1,877, forward strand.
CCTCGAGCAGGCCAAGGTCACGACGAAGGGTGACCTGGACCTCACCTCCCCCATTTTCCGTTTTGGCCTCCAAGCCAGAGACCTCGACCTTTTCGGCCATGCCCTAATCGGCCTTTATCAAGAGGGGTCATGATAATCCTTTGCATGAACCTCCGACTCCTGGCCGCCACCCGATCTAGGAAGTAGCGGATGGCCTCGACCATTGCTGAGCTCAAAGCAGCGGCCGTGGCTGGCGCTCGTCATCCAACCGCGGCAGCTTCGCCCTTTGGACCAGGAACTGGTCGGGCATGCTCAATGCGCGATTGAGGATGATCTGCTTGCCGAGCTGCGTCATCGCGAAGACCGGGATCCCAGTGCCTATCTGCATCAGGGCCTTGGGCCCGATCACGTCGCGCACCGCCTTCGAGGCGCAGGCCCACACGATGTCGCAGCTCTTTGCCAGTCGCTCCGCTTGCGCCTCATCGATGCCGGTGCTGTGCACCGCCATTATCAGCGCCTCGGCCCTCAGCCTCTTTGCCAGCTCGCGGATCTTCTCCGCGTCCTCCGGCCTCGAGGCGACCACGGTCACGGCCACGCGAGAGTAGCCGGCCTTTACCGCCTTCTGGAAGCCCTTCACCTGGTCGATGGTGCATTTCTTGTCCAGTATGAAGCTGCCTCGGCAGAGCAGGCCCCTCCGGACCTCCGGGATCGGCGTGGTCGAGACTATTCCGGTCATGTGGGCCCCGACCGTCTCTACCACTTCAGGCTGGGTTATCACCACAGTGCCGACCCCTTCGCAGACGGATACCGCGGCATCGAGCAGGCCGTCGCGCATGGCGTCCATGATCATCTCGGACGCGCCGAAGGACACCGGGTCGTCGACCAGGTTGAAATTCCGATCGGAAGTGTACATGCCCAGATCCTTGATGTGGGATTCCAGCACCTCCTTCACAGTTCCCCGGTCCTCCTCCTCGCACCCGTAAAGATGCGAGCGCAGGGGGCATCGTTTGATGAGAGGGTCCGAAAGCACCTCCACCTTGCCGTCCTCGATCCGGACCCGGCTCTTGGCGACCTCGATCTCATGCCGTCCCATCGCGCTTCCTCATTTCAGACCGAACTGCTTGCGCATTGTAAGATTGTTTCGACGCCTGGAGGCCAAGCGGTAGCCTAGATGGCGATAGAATCCGATGGCCTGCTCGTTGGTCGATTGGACGCAAAGCTCCACGCCTTCCAGGCCCGAGCGGATCGCCGACTCCTCGACGCGCTCCATCATGAATCGCCCCAGACCCTTGCCTTGGTGCTGTTTCTCCAATTGGATGGAGACGATGAAGATGTAATCCTCCATTTGATCCAGGACGTGGTAGCCGACAACCTTCTGGCCCTCGAGCGCCACCTCGATCAAAAGGTTGGCGTCCATCAACGTCTCGAGGAGCGTCTCGTCCCGCCACTCCACGCCCCACGCAGAAAGGATGATCTGCGCCATGTTCTCCCTGGTGATCCTGACCAGCTCAGGTATGTCCGAACGCCGCAGAGAGGTGAAGTCGAGCACGCGGGACCCTTCGCTCCTAATATCGAGGCGCTCATTAAAGCTATCGCAGGCCTGATTGCATCTGGCTATGCGGAAATCTTACCGTTTGCATCATTCATTTAGAGAAGGTTTTAAATAAAACTTTATGATGTTCATGAGCTAGGTGAACAACCTTATGGTAACTGTTACCCCAGAAGCGGTCAAGTACATAAACGACCTGCTGGCGAAGAACAACAAGCAGGGATACGGCATCAGGATCTACCTCCAGGGCACGGGCTGCTCTGGTCCTCAGTTCGGGATGTCATTCCAGGAAGGGAAGAAGGAGACCGACGTGGAGCAGAAGGCGGACGGCTTCTCGCTCTACTACGACGACGAGACGAGCACCTTGCTCCAGGAGTGCTCCGTGGATTTCATCGACACCCCTTACGGATCGGGGCTCATCGTCAACAACCCCAACGCCGCTGGATGCGACAGCTGCGGCGGCAGCTGCCACTAAACCACTATCAAACACCTTACACAAATCTTCTTTTAATCGGCTTGGCATGTGAACGAACGTGTTCGTCGAGCATCCGCTCATCACCATGGAAACGGTGGAGGAGCGAGAGTACCAATCCTCTCTTTCCAGGATCGCGTCCAAGGAATCGACGCTGATCGTCCTGCCGACGGGCATGGGCAAGACGGTCATCGCTCTGAGGGTCATAGCGGAGGTCCTGTCCAAGAAGGGCGGGAAGGCCCTCTTCCTGGCCCCGACCAAGCCGCTGGTGGAGCAGCACGCCTGCTTCCTTCGCGAGCATCTGGTCGGCAAGAAGGTGGCGGTCATGACCGGCGAGGTCGCGCCTGAGGAGAGGGAACTTCTGTGGTTGGAGAACGACGTCATCGCCTCTACCCCTCAGGTCGTCGCCAATGACATCAGGACCGAGAGGGCGAGCCTGCAGAAGGTCAAGCTGATCATCTTCGACGAGGCGCATCGGGCGGTCGGCGATTACGCTTATGTGAGCGTGGCGGCCGAATATCGTCAATTCTCGGGGCTGGTTCTCGGAATGACCGCCTCACCAGGATCGAGCGGCTCCCGCATCAAGGAAGTATGCGAGAACCTGGGCATCGAACGTATCGAGGTCCGTTCCGAGACCGATCCAGACGTGGTGAAGTACGTCCACGACATCCAGATGGATTGGGTCGAGGTCGAGGTGCCGCTCGAGATGAAGCGCATTATCTTCGTCCTCAGGAATCTGTATGACGAGTACATATCCAGATTGACCAAGTTCGGGGTGGTGGACAGGAAGCGCCCGATGACTCGCAAGTACCTCCTCGAGATCGGGAACTCGCTCCAAGCCCGAAGCCGTGGGGGGGAGAAGCACCGCAACCTCTTCCAGGCGATGAGCCTGCAGGCGATGGCGATAAAGGTCGACCATGCGCTGGAGATGGCCGAGACGCAGGGTGCGACAGCGTTGCGCAACTACCTTCATGGATTGCAGGAAGAGGCGACCTCGGACGAAGGCAGCAAGGCATCGCGCACCATCGCCTCCTCCGCGCAGTTCATCAAGGTCCAGGAGATGCTGTTGACGCTCAAGGTGGAGCATCCCAAATTGGCAAAGGTCATGACCATCGCTTCCTGGCAGGTGCATGAGAAGCCTGATTCCAGAGTGATCGTCTTCACCCATTTCCGCGACACCGCCGACCTGATGGCGGCGAAGCTGGCGACGGTAGATGGCGTCAGAGTGGTGAAGCTCGTCGGCCAATCCAAGCATAGCGGCGAGAAAGGGCTCAAGCAGAAGGAGCAGGTCGGCGTGCTGGACCGTTTCAGAAGCGGCGAGTTCAACACCCTGGTGGCCACGAGCGTGGGCGAGGAAGGATTGGACGTTGCATCGACCGATTTGGTCATCTTCTACGAGCCAGTGCCTTCTGAGATAAGGGCGATCCAGCGCCGGGGCCGGACCGGGAGGAAGCGATCGGGAAGGGTGGTAGTGCTCATCACCAAAGGCACGCGCGATGAGGCTTACGCCTATGCTTCGCTGAACAAAGAGAAATCGATGAAGCGCGGTTTGGCCTCATTGCAACGGAGCATGGACAAGGAGAAGGGGTCGGAGATCGCGAATGAAGAAAAGGGATCACAGGAAAGCCAGAAAGGACAGCGCTCCCTGTCCGATTTTCCTTGAATGTGGGCCGCAATTGCAGAAGGCACTGCACCGCTTTTTCCTGGGCAAACGTTTATCAACACCACGATGGGTCGAACAAGCATGACTAACGATATTGCGAAGGGAAGGGCCAAGCAGGTCGAGGGACAAGTCCGTAAAGACGTAGGCGATGCGACCAACGACCACTCAGAACAGGTAAAGGGAGTGGCCAAGCAAGTGGAAGGAAAGGTCCAAGAGGGTATAGGAAAGATCAAGAGAAAGCTCGAATAAGCAGCGAAGGATCATAATCATCCGAACCGCTGCTCTTTTTCACTATTTTTTTCACTCTTTTTTTATCCAATTCTAGACTTGCTCCATCGTAGAAAATAGATGATAGATATTGGCAATAAGCTTGCTTTGTCAATACTCTCCTGGACTTCTTCAAACTCGGTTGAGGTTAGGTTTATCCGCTCTTCCGCGCTTCTGAAAGCGATGCAGTTCCAGGACCTGGCGATAGTTTATGAGGAGCTCGAGAGGACCGCCAGCCGACTGGAGATGACCAGCATCCTGGCCGCCTTTTTCAAGCCAGCGGACTGCGAATCGCTTCGCAAGATTATCTACCTGACCCAGGGGCAGTTGTATCCCGATTTCTACCCTCAAAAGCTGGGCATGGCCGACCGGCTGATGCTGAAAACGCTCTCCATGTCCTCAGGCATGAACGATGAGGATATCCAGGAGATCTGCCTCAAGGAGGGCGACCCCGGCATCGTCGCCCAGAAGGTCTTCGCAAGGAAGCGTCAGCGCACGTTGTTCTCGAACCCGCTCACCCTGGACCGGGTGTACGAGAACCTGGAGAAGATCGCTGGCTCGGAAGGCTCGGGAAGCCAGGACGCCAAGATGA
>JACXTO010000046.1 GCA_016919565.1 Methanomassiliicoccaceae archaeon
CGGCCGCGCCGTCGGAGCTCGGGGCGCAATCGAACATACCCAGAGGCTCCGCCACAGGCGGCGCGTTCAGCACCGTCCTCAGGTCGATCGCCCTCTGGAACTGCGCCTTCGGGTTCATCGAGCCGTGCAGATGGTTCAGCACCGCCACCGATGCCAGCTGCTCTCTTGTCGTGCCATAGTCATGCATGTGCCGGCGGGCGATCATGGCGTGGAGCGCCGGGAACGTGGCGCCGAACGTCACCTCCCACTGCTGGTCCGTCGATGAGGATTGGATCGCGCATGCCAGGGTATCGCCGACGTCGGTCATCTTCTCCGCGCCGCCGACCACGACCAGGTCGTGCATGCCGGACGCCACAGCCAGATAGCCCTGCCTCAGCGCCAGTCCGCCCGACGCACCAGCGGCCTCTATCCGCGTCGCCGGGATGTTGTCCCTCGCCAGCCCGGAGTAGTCGGCGATCAGCGCCGCTACGTGCTCCTGCTCTATGAATCGGCCGGCAGACATGTTGCCGACGTACAGCGCGTCGATCTCCTCCGCCGCCAGGTTGGCGTCCTGCACTGCGGCCAGCCCGGCCGCGATGCCGATGTCCCGGAATCCCATGTCCCAGAGCTCTCCGAACTTCGTGTCGCCGACGCCGATGATCGCCACTTCCCTCATTACGCTCCCCCCTCCTGCATTTTGATCTTGCCACGGAACTTCGCGTACGTAGCGTAGTCGATCACTACCTTGTCCTCCAGGAGCTCGGTGACCAGCGGCGCCGCCGTCCGGTCATAGTTGGCGATGTTCTCCGTCACCGTGATGTCAAAACCGTCCGCTCCTGCGCCGGAGCCGTAGGCCACGACGAAGATGCGCTCGCCCGGCTTGGCGATGTCCAGCACGGCAGCCAACCCTAGCGGCACCGCGCCGGAGTAGGTGTTGCCGATCTGTGGCGTAAGAAGACCGGCCTCGATCTGCTTGTCCGTGAACCCGAGCTGCTTGGCCACCCGCGCCGGGAACTTGCCGTTGGGCTGGTGGAAGACCGCGTGCGCGTAGTCAGCGGGCGTCGTCCTCGCCAGGTCCAGCAGTCCCTTCCCGGCCGCCAGGATGTGCTTGAAGTAGGCCGGTTCGCCGGTGAACCTTCCGCCATGGCGGGGATAGGGCTGGCCCTCCCTGCGCCAGAAGTCCGGGGTGTCGGTCGTATAAGAGAAAGTGTGGTTCAGCGTGGCGATCATGTCCTCCGAGCCGATGAGGAAGGCCGCGCCGCCGGCGGAGGCGGAGTACTCCAGAGGGTCGCCGGGGGCGCCCTGCGACGTGTCCGCGCCGATGGCGACGCCGTACTTGACCATGCCCGAGCCGACCAGGCCCATGCAGGTCTGTATCGCCGCCGTGCCGGCCTTGCAGGCGAACTCGTAATCGGCCACGGTGATATTGGGGCTGGTGCGGATCGCCTCGCAGACTATCGTCCCGCTGGGCTTCACGGCGTAAGGGTGGCTCTCGGAGCCGACGTACAAAGCGCCGATGAGCTTCGGATCGACGCTGGTCCGCTTCATCATCGCCCTGGCCGCTTCCACCGAGATGGTGATCACGTCCTCGTCCGGCGACGGCACCGACTTGCTGTATATCAGCAGGTTCTTCGACATCAGTTCGCCGTCCGCGCCCCAGACCCGCCCGATCTCCTGGGGCGTGATGCGATAGTGCGGCACGTAGGCGCCATAGCTAACGATCCCAACTTGCATGAGTCTCACTCCATCTTTTCCAGGCGCTCCACCAGCGCCGGTAAGGAAATGTCCGTCCTGATCAGGGGGATGGATTCCAGCGTCGCCAGCCTGACCGCCAGGTCGTCGACGTGCTCCGGCCTGTGGTACACCACCATGGCCGGCTTGAGCGGATGCGCCCGGATGGCGATCATCGGGCTCCGGCCGAACTTCACCCCTATGAAAATGAGCGCGCGCTCCGAGCTCCAGCCGTAGATCTTCAGGTAGTCGGTCGAGGAGAGCGAGGTGATCGCCTTCATGGAATCGATCACCGTGAAGCCGTGGATGTCCCGGTCCAGGGGCACCTGCTTCGCTAGATTCTTGCCCTCCATCGCTTCGACGAAGTCCAAGGCGCAGACGGAGTGCTTGAACTCCTTGATGGAGATGATGCACTCCGAACGCTCGGCCAGGTTGTAGCGCTTTATGACCGTCCCGCCATTCGATTGGTCGATGTCCAGCAAACCATCGATGATCTTGCGGACGACGACGATGCCCGGCGACTTCCTTCTCCCTGACTCGTAGTCGGAGATTACCGACGGGGTGACGCCCAAACGGCGAGCTAGTTCCTGCTGCGATGCGCCGAACTCCTCCCGCCATTTCCGAATCGTCCGGCCGGAGTCGTTCGACAGCGTGATCTCACCGGCCATCTTCTCCCGGAGCTGCTCCCGCATATGCGAGGGAGAATTACTTCTTTATTTAAATATGTCGTACACCGCATACGACGTTCGGCGATAGCGCCTTAACGAATGGATCGACTGGAGCGAGAGAAATTCGGCCTCTGAGTTTTCGCGCGAATGGATTAAATAGAGCGTCCTTGCTGAATAAAATGGGTGGACGGTTGTTGGGGGTGAACGAGGACCTGGGGTTGCGCGACCGGGAGCGCGTGTTCCGCGATCGCACGGAAGCTGGCATCCTGTTGGCGGAGATGCTGATGGATTTTGCCGGCAGCCACGCCATCGTCCTGGCGATCCCCGCGGGAGGCGTTCCGGTGGCGAAGGAGGTCGCCCGCATCCTTGACCTCAGGCTGGAGGCGGCCATAGCCCGCAAGGTGCAGCTGCCCGATGAGCCGGAGGCAGGGTTCGGCGCGATCGGCCCGGACGACGTGCTGGTGCTGAACGATGACCTGATAAAAAACACCGGGCTGACCCAGGACATCATCGAGAAGCAGGTGCAGAGGGCGAGGCAGAGCGTGCGCTGGCGGGAGCAGATCTTCCGGGAGAACCAGCCCTATCCCGACCTGAATAGGAAGATCGTGATCATCATCGACGACGGCCTGGCCTCGGGCTGCACCATGCTGGCGATCATCAGGTTCGCTCGGGACCGAGGCGCTACCAAGGTGATCGTGGCGGTGCCGACCGCTTCCGAGGATGCAGCGGAGATGATGCTCCATGACGCGGACGAGGTGTACGTGCTGAACGTCCGTTCCGGACCGGCCTTCGCGGTCGCCGATGCTTACGAACATTGGTACGATGTCAGCGATGAGGAGGCGATTTCGTTTTTGAGAACGAGCGGCTAGTCGTATTTTATTCTAATTATTGCATGTAACCGAAGCACACTTTCGGGCATCTGGCACCAAGCCCGATATAGTCGGATTCGCATCGAGAAAGCAGATGATGCGGACCGTGAAGTTGAAGCTCAACACAACCGAGGAGCAAAGGAAAGCCTTGCTCCGTACTATGGAGACTTACACGAAAGCCTTCAACTTCACGACGAAATGGGGATTCGCGAATCGGACGTCTGATCGCAGGAAGCTCCAGCAGAACACCTATTATGACATCCGCGATAGATGGCCTGATCTCACGGCTGGCCTCGTATGCTCGGCAATATTCGCAGCATCGGATGCGTTGAGAGGTGCGAGGCTGCGTCTGGCGCCATGCAGAAAACAGCATTCAGCAATTCGATATAACCTGAATGTGGTCAGGGTCGCCAGGAATCAGGAATACGCATCGATATCGACAATCCAAGGAAGGGTGAAGTCGAGTTTCCATTATCCTGAATTCTTCGAGAAGTTCAACAACTGGCACCTTAAGACAACGTTGCTCGTATATCGGAAGCAGGAGAAGGAGTTCTATCTCGGCCTTGTGATGGAAAAATCTGCGCCGGAAATCGTCAGTGGAGGTGAATCATTAGGGATCGACAGAGGATTCGTTAATATTGCAGCAACATCGGATAATCGGTTCTTCAGATCGAAGGAACTCAATGAGATGAGATCCAGACTCGCATATAATAGGGCAAACCTGCAGGCGAAAGGCACTGCTTCCGCCAAACGGAGATTGAGGAAGATGGCCGGAAGAGAGAAACGGTTTAGCGCTTGCGTCATCAATCAAATAACGAACGATCTCGTCAAAGGCGATTACACTGAATTTGTCCTAGAATATCTGAGAGGCATCTGCACAAGGAAGAAAGCCAAACCATTGCTCCAGAAGCTGAACACGTGGCCGTATCGCAAATTTGAGTCATCAATGGAATACAAATGCGAGGAGATGGGGAAGAAAGTCACTTATGTGAACCCTTACGCCACTTCCATTAGGTGTTCGCGATGTGGATGCGATGACCGAGGAAACAGAATCGGAAAGCGCTTCAAATGCAGAGCGTGTGGTTTCGAACTAAATCCAGATCTCAACGCCTCAAGGAACATCGCCGAATTGGGCAAGTCCCAATCCGGAAGGCTGAACGTCAACCAGCCGAATGCGTCGCACGATGAAACTGCTAACAAGATTCGGGAGCGGAAGAGGGCAGACGCAAGCATCTGCAAAGACAGATTCAGACCGACCAACTAGAATTACAGATGCAGTTGACACTCCGTGGCCCTCATCTCCCACATTTTCGATTCTCAAAGGCTACAGAAGTTCACATCTATCAACGCGCATTCAACTTGATTCTTAGTCAGATAGCGTTCCGTGATCGGGTGGAGAGATGTTTTTATATCCCGAGCATATTAAGCCGAATACCCCATGGGTCTGTGGGCTAGCTTGGTTATTCTTCATGGTTCGGGACCATGAGACGCCAGTTCAAATCTGGCCAGACC
>JACXTO010000047.1 GCA_016919565.1 Methanomassiliicoccaceae archaeon
GCCAGTTCCCGGACGTTCCGGTGATCGTGGTCTCCGTGGACCCGTGCGTCTGCTGCACGGACAGGTAAGGTGAGGGAATGGGAATGCTAAGATCGACGTTCAGGAACCTCTTCTCCCGTCCAAACACCCTAAGGTATCCTTCCGTTCCGGCGGACCTGCCGGAGAACAACCGCGGGAGGGTGGAATGGGACATGCAGAAATGCACCTGGTGTATGCTGTGCTACAAGAACTGCCCCACTCATGCCATCGCCACCGACAAGGCGGCCCAGACCCAATCGGTCACGCGCAACCGCTGCATCGCCTGCGGCCGCTGCGTCGAGGTCTGTCCGACCCAGACGATTTACATGCGCGAGCAGTACTCCAAGCCAGCTGCCGAGCCGGAAATCCACGTGTACGCGGTCGGCATGGAGCAATGGGGCTATAGGGTCGAGAAGCTGCCCATCAAGAGATACCGGACGGATGAGGGCTAGGATCCCTCGTTCCTGCGCTTGGAGTAGTAGTGCACCGTTCGGTCGTCCTTGTATCCGATTTCCTCGAAGAATCGCATAGATCCCGGATTATGGTCTTCGATCAGGCAGGCGAATACCTCCAGCCCTTTTCTCTTGAAGCGTGCCTCGATCTCCAGAACCATTCTCGATCCCAGGCCGCCCCGCTGACGATCGGGCTCAATGGCCAAACGATTGATCCAGCCTTTGCGCCCATCGATTGTTCCGAGGATCGTGCCAACGACTCTTCCTCGTTCTTCGGCTACCAGGAAGATCGCCGACGGCCCCTCGATCTCCGCGGCGATTCGTTCCCTGCTGTCCCGTCCATTGGGGCGGAAGGGGAGGAGGCATCTGCTCCATAGGGAGATGACCTGGTCATAATCAGCCATTCGAAAATCGCGCATCAGGACCTCGTGTTCGGTCCCGTCCTTCTTATTGGCCTGCGTCATCCAAGGGATAATCCTCACGCCGCATGATAAAACAGGTCGCTCTCTCGAAAGAATAGCGCGGAGCCTCCATTTCATTCCGAGGTCGAGAAATGATCGAGGTCGAGCTGTTTGCGCTTCGCCTCCACGACAGAAGCTTCGACGATGGCCTCGAACCACAGTTGCGCCAGGAGCTCGTTGGTATGGGCACGGTGGCACACCAGGCAGAGGGTCTTGAGGTTGGAAGGATGGTCACTTCCGCCACGCTCTCGGGGCACGATGTGATGCACCTCGGTGAACCAGGTCGGGACACCTGCCAGGGGCTTGTTGCATTCTTGGCACTGGGACCCATCGCGAGCCAGGACACCTTGGCGAACCTCCTTCCATCCAAACGCCTTCAATGCCGGGGGCATGCTCTCATGGCTTAGATTCTCCCGACTGCCCTCATCGCTCCATCGCCCCTTCTCCTCAAGCGCCTTGCGGACCTCCTGCGAGATCAGGCAGCGTTTGAAGTCGAAGAGGGTGGGGTGTCGCTTTCCACACCGAACGCATCTACCTACATGGGAGGACCTTCCGCTCGCAACCTCCAGACTGACCTTATGGTCCCATGCCCTGTGCTCGCAGTTCCTCTCGACGCCTGCGTCGCACATCCTGAGATCGGGCTCGCTGCCAAGTTCGCCTCCGACTATCCACGCATAATGCTCCCTTAGGCAAAGGGAGGCTCGGCGAGGGCGATCTTGAAAATGGCACCCGATCATACGCGTGATATCGGGGCATCTCCTAAATTAACCGCTCGGGGCGGCTATCAAGGCAGTCATTTCCCCTTCGGCCGGCTGCCATTGGCCAGCTCAGACGTCGATGAAGGTCTTCTTAATCCAGGTAAGAATGTCGTCACGCATGTACCTCATCGCGCCCAAGCGTCCTTCTTCCGTTCGAACCGTTCCCTCTGGCTCGTTAACGCCATGGTGCAGATGCTCTCTAGCGTCGGGGAAGAAGGGGCAGAACTCCTCCTCATCCCCGCACAAAGTCACCGCATAATCGAAGAGCATGCCTGTGAACTCGTTGAGGTGCTTCGCCCGGTTCTTCGATATGTCGATGCCCATTTCCTTCATCACGGCTATTGAGTATGGGCTCACTTCGGTGGGGCTGCTTCCCGCACTGCTCGCTTCCAGTCTGTCCCCGAACAGGCTGTTTGCCAGTGCTTCAGCCATTTGTGATCTGGCTCCGTTGTGAGAGCAGACGAACAGTAACTTCAGCTTTGTCATTTCGTGCCTCCTAGGGTACCGACGACGGGTCCCACGAGACCCTCCTCTCATTGTCGATGGAATCGATCTCCTTCATGTCAGGATCATCGATCTGGAAATCGAAGACATCAGCATTCTCCCTGATGCGCTCCTTGTGCGTCGACTTAGGGATCTCGACCAACCCATGCTGCAGCCCCCAGCGGATCATGATCTGCGTTGGGGTCTTGCCATAATGAGAACCGATCCGTTCCAGGATCGGAGAATCGAGCTTCCGAGCGCGGGCCAATGGACTATATGCCTCCAGCTGGATCCTCTCCTTCTTGCAGAACTCCAGCAGGTCATTTTGGAATAGCCAAGGATGGAATTCCACCTGGTTGACCGCCGGAACGACGTCCGCGTATCCAATCGTCTCCTTCAGGTGGGCTATCGTGTAGTTGCTCACCCCGACCGCCCGGCATTTCCCGTCATGTAGCAGCTTCTCCATCGCCTTCCAGGTCTCCTTCCTCAATCCTCCACCCGGCCAGTGGATCAAGTACAGGTCGATATAATCCAGGCCCAACGCTGCTTGGCTTCGCTGGAACGCCTTTAGGGTCCGATCATAACCGTGATCGTTGTTCCAGACCTTGGTGGTAATGAACAGTTCCTCCCGGTCCAGGCCGCTCTGCGCCACGGCGGCACCCACGTCGCTCTCATTCCCGTACATGCTCGCGGTGTCGATCAGGCGATATCCGGCGGCGATGGCATCCAGACAAGCGGTCTTGGCCTGGCCTCCTGATGACATCTGGTACACGCCAAGGCCGAGGACAGGCATCTCGACCCCATTGTTGAGCCTCACCCTGGTTTTGATCGCGATCTGCATTTCTTCCTCCTACGAATTATTCGCAGCTTTGGCATATAAGCTCGCGCACGAAACTGTATGAGATGCCCTTTCGAGATGTTCCGCTCAATTGCTCGAAATGCGAGCGATATCGCTGGCTGCATTTATCGCCCGATCATACCTGCCCAACCCTTGGTCATTTGATCGATCCAGCACCCTGTTGTTCGAGCACCTGCTTGACCGCCAGATACAGTAAAAGCGTCCATGCGGTAATGAAGATGGTCAGAAGCACACCGACCGTCATCAGCATCCTAGCAACATCGTCCGTAAGCCAGATGAAAGCTGATTGCAGGGAAGGAGGGACCAAACGGGTGAAATCGAACGGGAAGACGCTCAGCAGGTAGACCATCGACGCAATGCTGAAGGTGGAATTGACGGCCTCCAATGGGCGGACCGCATTCCGCCTTCGAAGCACTAGGCGCAGGGCAGGAGGGAACAATCCTGCAATGGCCGCGCCAAAGAAGAAGAAAGCCTCCACACCTCCAAACTTGTCGGTGAAGAACCCACCTTTGGACACATAGATGTTGATGAAATAGGCGGTCAGTATCGCAATGGCGGCGATGGCGATGACGTCCCCTATAAGGACCGCCGTCTTCAGTCGGTCCTTCACCGCCTCCTTCTTTGCCACGTTGTGTAGCCAAGGCACCATTGCCAAGTCGACCATCGAACCGCTATTTCGTCCCGGATATTAAGATTATTTCCTGGGAACCAGCAGCTTCTGCCATTGCCCTTTCTCGTCCGCTCGTTCCTCTCCCGGTTGAGGGTTGAAATATCGATATCAGAGCTACACGCGATACTCCTTGACCTTCTCCGCCATTTCCGCCAGTCGTGCCTGGACCAGGAAGTTGATCGTCCCTTTGTCGAAGCTCCCGTCCGATTTGCGCTTCCCCGCTTTCATGCCAGTCAAGGTCTCGATGCCCTGCTCGATGCTCGCCACTGGATAGATATGGAACTTGCCTTCCCTCACGGCATCAACCACCTCTTCCTTGAGCATCAGGTTCTGAACGTTGCTTTGAGGCATCATCACGCCGTTCTTCCCATTGAGGCCGAGCAACTTGCAGACCTCGAAGTAACCCTCGATCTTCTCGTTGATCCCTCCGATGGCCTGCACCTCTCCCTTTTGATTCACAGAGCCAGTGACAGCGAGGTACTGCTTGATCGGCTTGTTCGCAAGCGCAGACAATATGGCATAGAGTTCGGTCGATGAGGCGGAATCGCCATCTACCCCCGAATAGTTCTGCTCGAAGACGAGCCTGGCCGTCAGGGAGAGCGGCTGGTCCCTGGCATACATCCCGTTCATGTAACCGCTCAGGATCATGACCCCCTTGGTGTGCGAGGGGCCGCTCATCTCCGCCTCTCGTTCAATGTTTACGACGCCGTCCATGCCTACGCCCACCGACGCGGTGATCCGGCTCGGCATGCCGAAGGCATAGTCCCCGGTCGACATCACGCTCAGCCCATTGACCTGGCCTGCCTTCTCTCCTGAGACATCAAGGATGACCAGGCCCTTGCCGATCGCCTCTTGGATCTTCTTCTGGATGATATTGGAGCGATAGACCTTCTCCTCCAATGCCTGATTGATATGCTGCCTCTTGATCAGCTTGGCACGAGCGGTCTTCGCATAGAAGTTCGCCTCCCTGATCAGGTCGGCGATCTCCGAGAAAAGGGTCGACATCTTCGCCTTATCGTTTGCCAGGCGGGAGGAGTGCTCCACGACCGCCGATAGCGCACTAGGGGCGAGATGCAACAACTTCTCCTTCTGGCAGAGCGTGCAAACGAAATGTCCGTATTGGACGATGTTCGCCTCATTGCGTTCCATGCTGGTATCGAAGGCCCCCTTGACCTTGAACAGCTCTTTGAACTCCCGGTCGGCGTTGTAGAGGACCTCGTAGCTGTACGGATCGCCCAGGATGATCACCTTGGCATCGAACGGGATCGCCTCTGGCCGTAGGCTCTTGGTCATGATGTACCCGAACTTCACCGCCGGGTCCTCGATCTCCAGCTTGCCGTTGGACAACGTTTGCTTGAGGCTTGGCCATGACAGGGGATCGCTGAACAGCCCCTCGACCGGGACAACGAGATAGCCCCCATTTGCCCGGTGCAACGCCCCCGCCCGGACCATGGTGTAATCGGTGTAGAGAGCCCCGAACCTTGCCTCCTTCTCCGTCGCCCCGAACAATCTGAAATAGGAGGGATTGGTCTCGATAACGACAGGTGCACCGACGGTCTTGGAATTGTCAACGATGAGGTTCACGGCATAGTTGTGAGCTGGACTATCTACCGTGATGGGGATGCCCATCGGTCCGGCCTGTTTCTGGTCCCCGGTCATTATGGCCGCGATGTTATCGAGGATGTTGGCCTGTACGTCTGCAAGGAACGCGATCACCTGCTCGAACGCGCCGAACTTTTCCCTCAGCAACGAGAGCCTGGGCTCAATGACGTACGTGGCCGCATCACGATTCAGCTTGTTCACTCGTTCCTCGGCCTCCCTGTCCAAATCTCTCATTTGGATGAGTCCCTTCTGAACCTCAGCCTGTAGCCCCTCCCGCTTGTCCTCGATCTTCTTCCGGTTCTTCGTCGGCATATTGGCCAATTGTTCCTCGGTGATCGGCTTCCCGTCCACAACCGGCACCAACAGCAGCCCGATCGGGGACTGGGTTATCTGGAATCCAGCCTTCGAGGTCCTGCGGCTCATGTTCGCGACGAACTCCTTCCGCTTCTCGTCCAGACTGTGCAAGGCCGTGGTGCGCTGCTGCGAGTATTCGTTGCTCTCGAACGCTTCCCGAAGGCCCGTCGTCAGGCCAGAGACGAACTTCTCCATCTCCTTCTTCAGTTCCTCTCCCTTCCCGGCCGGTAGCCTCAAGGCCCGCGGGCTGGTGGGGTCCTTGAAGTTGTTCACATAGCACCAATCGTCCGGAGGTCCCCTCTCCTTGGCCAATTGCTCTATGAAGCTCACGATGGCGGTCTTGCGTCCCGTGCCTGGAAGACCGGCGACGAATATGTTGAATCCTGGATTCTGGATACGAAGGCCGAACTGCAGGGCTCGAACCGCCCGGTCCTGACCGATTATCTCCATGAGGGGCGACAGCTCCTCCGATGACTTGCATTTGAACGTTCTCTCTGGGCAGATGTTGCGGCACTGCTCGGGCGTGAGTTCCTTGATCATCAACAATTCCCTCGCTGTCGAAGCATTGTACTGCCCCCCTTGTAAAACCTACTGTTGGGCTCCAACAATTGTAAAGAGAGCGCCAGCCTCAGCAAGAAGTATTATCCTCCCGAATGGCGATGAACCGGTAATGGCAGGCAAGCGGAGTCCCAAGAAAAGCCCTGGCAAGGACCTCTATCCCGTCAAGTCGGCGATCGTAATGCGATTGGCTCAGAGCCCGGTAGGCCGCTCGGGTCTATTGGCGGAGCTGAAGGAGCAGGGCCACGACGATCGGGTGGTGACTCAGACCCTGAACGAGCTCGTCAAAGGTGGCTCGGTAATGATGGACGGGGCTAAGAAGGGCAAGCTCAGCCTGCGCCAGGACTTCCCCACCTTCAAGATGATCTTCGGTCTTTGTGCCGCGGATGGGAAGGAGATCGATTTCTTGGCAACGAATTTCTCGAAATCGATCCTCAACGATGACATCTTCCCGGTACTGGCAAAAGAGTTCGTCCGCTCGGCCATCCTCTCCACACTTCTTCTCCTTACGATCTCGCCCGTCGACCGGGCCAAGAACTCATCAATGCTCTTGCTCCACAGGACGGTCTACAGCGACCCCCAAACCTCAGCTGCCATCCAGGGGATCGCCGGATCGCTGGAGGCGATCGGGTTCAATGAGGCGCTGAAGAAGAGCTTGGCCGGTCTGAAGACCAAACAGGAGAGGGATTCCGAGACCTATTCAAAACTGGAACAGATGGCCGAGGAGTACTTGACGCGCTTCCTTGGCAACTCGACGCCGCTGCAATCGGCGCTGGTCGGTTGCCAATCGCTATTGTTCCCGGAGAAGGAGAGGGCGGAGATGCTCGAGATACTGCGAGGCTCGCCGTTCGCGCTCAGCTTCCTCCTGGCCAACGAGGACAGGTCCCAGGGGACCGTCATGTCGATCGTCACCCCTCTGCTGTTGCCCGCGCTGGAGCATATGTTCACGCTATTCGCCCTGTTCAAGCTGTTCTCGGCCTCCGACGTTGAAGCCTATATCGAGAGCAAGAAGAAGAGGGCCGACAGGGAGTTCCTCGAGGTCATAGAGAGGCATAAGGCAGGAATGCAGCAGCCCTCGCACCTCCTGCAGGCCCTCCGCTCCTGTCGCATGGCCGATATGCCTTGATCGGCGGAGCACATCCGCATCGACCGCCACGATCATGAACGAGGTAGTACG
This sequence comes from Methanomassiliicoccaceae archaeon, assembly GCA_016919565.1. Classification (GTDB taxonomy): domain Archaea; phylum Thermoplasmatota; class Thermoplasmata; order Methanomassiliicoccales; family UBA472; genus FEN-33. Next base: position 7,393 of record JACXTO010000047.1, read on the forward strand.
ATCGATAAGAATCGGCAGGGCACTGGAAAATGCCAGTGCCCCCTGTAAGCGTTTAACGAACGAAGTCTATCCCATCGCTGCCCTTCTGCCCCCCGGAGGAGGCATTGGCACCGAGCTTCTCCGGCCTTATTCCCAACCTAGCGGCGACGTCGTCGCTGCCGCCGTTGAGCATGAACTTCGATTTCGCTCCTGTGAATATGACCAGCACCTGGACCTTCCCCTCGTTCTCAGGGTCGATGGAGCATCCCCAGATCAACCTGGCGCGGGGATCGATGTTCTTGCCGACCAGTTCCGCTGAGCGCTGCGCCTCCTCCACCGTCATGTCCGGTCCGCCAACAACGCGGATAAGGGCGCCCTTGGATTGCTTGACGTTGATGTCCCCCAGCATAGGGGAGTTCAGCGCCTCGTCCACTGCCGTCTTGATCCTGTCGTCGGAGTCCTTATCGCCCTCGCCCATGCCGACGAAAGCGACCCCGCCCTCGTTCATGATGGTCATGATGTCCGCGTAATCCAGATTGACCAATCCGGGCTTGGTGATTATCTCCGTCAGGCCCTTGATGGTCTGCATTAGCACCTCGTCGGCCACCTTGAACGCCGCCTGCACCGGCAGGTTGGGGACCAGCTCGAGCAACTTGTCATTCGGAACGACTATGGTGGTATCGGTCACTCGGCGGAGCTTGTCCATTCCATCCAGGGCATTCTCCATCCTCACCGTCCCTTCCGACTTGAAGGGAAGGGTGACGACGCCTATGGTCAGCGCCTTCATTTGCTCCTTTGCGATCCTCGCCACGAAATGCGCCGAGCCGGTTCCAGTCCCGCCACCCATTCCCGAGGTGACGAACACGATGTTGGCCCCGTTGAGGAACGCACGGATCTCCGGCTCGTTCTCCCGCGCGGCCTGCTCCCCGATCTCGGGGATCGCTCCAGCGCCCATTCCTCGGGTGGAGACCTTGCCTATCAGTATCTTGGTTGGGGCGTGGACCGTCAACAGGTGCTTGGCATCGGTGTTGATGGCCGCCAATTGGGCACCGTTGATGCCAGCTTCGACACAGCGGTTGATGGTGTTGCATCCACCCCCTCCACAACCGATGATCTTGATGCTGACCTCAAGCTGGGCCGCGATCTTCTTGATCTCTTCGTCGGCCACGGAATCGGGTCCGACGGCCTGCACGGTCGCTGCCTGTGCCTCTTTCTGCTTGATGTTCTCAAGCGCGCTCTTCACCAAGGAGTTTGGCATGTGCATCCCTTGTAGGACATTTGTCTGACGGACGATATAAATGTTGGCATCTAAAAAAAGTTCAATGGCGAGAACGGACGCTCATTTCTTATGGGAGGCGCCTATCGGGTATCTGCCGGAGGAGTGGCGATGGGTGCCGAAGGGAGCCGACCGAGGGGGATATTTCCGAGGGTTCCAGCCCAGGTCAAAGGCCTGATCTACCTCACCTCGTTCTCCTCGGTCGCATACGGCTATCTAATGATGTCCGTCGCTGCCTATCTTCCAGAAGTGGGGATCACATCTGGCCAGGTGGGATTGCTGCTAGGCCTGAACGGGGCAGCATTGGTGATCACGGCGGTCCCCGTCGGCCTGCTGGCGGACCGGATCGGTCGGAAGCGCATCTTCATCTTGGGCCTGGCCGGCATCTCACCGATAATGCTGGTCTATGCCTTTACCACCGATTTCGCCATCCTGGCGATAGCCTCCGTCTTCGCCGGACTGGCCGAGGGTGCCTTCTTGACCACCTGGAACGCGATGATCGCGGACCAGACCGGTCCTGGTGCCCGGGAGGAGGCCTTCTCCATGAGCTTCATCTTCAACACCTCCTCCATCTCGATCGGCTACGCCCTGCCATTGGCCTTCCCGGCCCTTCAGGCGCTGACCGGGCTGGATTCCAGAGGGATCCATTCATGGGCCTTCTTCGTCCTCGCGATAGTAGCATTCATTTCCCCGCTGGCCTTGCGATCTCTTCTCCGCAATTACAATGACATGGCCGAGTTCTCAAGAACGAGCATCCGCAAGATCCGCAACCTCCGGGTCATTCTAAAATTCTCGGCCATCAACTCTTTGATAGGGCTGGGGGCGGGGTTCGTCATCCCTCTCATCCCCACCTATCTATTCTTGCGCTTCAGCCTACCAGACACATATACCGGACCTTTGCTGGCGCTGTCCGGGATCACCATCGGCCTGGCATCGGTCTTCAGTCCGTGGCTGGCCCGCAAGTTCGGCCTGGTCCGCGCCATTGTCTTGACTCAGGCTGTGAGCACTGTCTTCATGTTCGCGATCCCCTTCATGCCGGATGCCACGACGGCCGCCGCGGTGTATTTGGTGAGGGCGGCGCTCATGAACATGGGCGGTCCGTTGATCGACACGTTCATGATGGGGATCGTGAGCAAGGAGGAGCGGGGTGTGGCTAGCGCGATCAACATGGTGATTTGGCGTTTGCCCAACTCCGTCACCACCATCGCCGGAGGCATCCTGTTGGCAAGCGGGCAGTTCGTCCTGCCATTCATCATTGCCGCCACGTTCTATATGCTGGCCATCACGCTCTTCTTCTTCAATTTCAAGGACTTTAAGATAAAGAACTGAACGTGGGATATGCAGCTGCCTGGTCAAGCAAGGCCCTCATCAGCGGCAGGTGCTTCCGTCTCTCCGGTATCGAGGACGACAAGCATTTATCGGTCGGAATGGAATCGAAACTGCCATGTCATTCTTCAGAAAGGAGCGGGCGCCTTCAAACGAACCCGAAAGCAGCGTGGTCGACCTCACCGAGGCCGATTTCGACGACATCGTCGGCAGGAACGAACTGGCCATAGTGATGTTCTGCAGGCCAGAATGCCCGCATTGCATGCGAATGGAGCCGTTGTATCGGGAATTGAGCGCGGAAATGGTCGACCGGGTCCTGTTCTGCCGGGTGAACATCATGACCGATGTGGGATTGAGGCGGAGATACGGGATCACTGGAACACCAACTTTTGTCTTGATGAGGCGGGGGGCGGTCGTGAATTCGATGGTGGGAGAGAGAGCCAAAGACCTTCTGAAGGACGAGCTCGTCAAACAGTTTTGACAAGGGCCACATCCAACGGACCGCACATCACTTCGTTTGTCGTATGGAATCACCGTACGAATGTGCCCTTCCTGAGCTCGAGAGAGGCAGTCTCCAGTTCTTCCTCGGTGTTCATAACAATGGGGCCTCCCCAGGCCACTGGCTCATGGAGCGGTTCACCGGAAGCCAACAGGAATCTCGCTCCTTCTCGGTCGGCCTCAAGGCTCACATCCTTATCGTCCGGGATGATGGCCAGCTGTCCCGCCCGGGCTTTCGATCCATCATCTGCGGAGATGCTGCCGCGGAAGACATAGGCGAAGGCGTTCCTTCCCCTCTGCACCCGGTGGGCGAATCTGCTCATGCCCGGCATTTGGACATCGAAATAATCGACGGGGACGACGATGTCCTTGACCGGCCCCACCGTGCCTGCCAACGTTCCTGCGATGATCCTGACCTCAACATCATTCGCCAGCTTCACGCTAGGAATCATCTTGGAAGGGATCTCCCGATAGCGCGGCGGCATCAGCTTGTTCTCCCTCGGAAGATTAATCCAGAGCTGGAAGCCCTGGAACATGCCATCGAAAGGTTCGGGCGTCTCTTGATGTAAGATCCCTCTTCCGGCAGTCATCCATTGAACGTCGCCGGACCGGATGGTTCCCTTGTTGCCCAGATTATCCCGGTGATTGATCGTCCCGGATATCATGTAGGTCACCGTCTCCATCCCCCGGTGCGGGTGCTCCGGGAACCCTGCAAGGTAATCGGCCGGGTTGGAGGAATGGATGTCGTCAAGCATGAGGAACGGATCGAGTCGCTCGATCTGGTCATGACCGAATACCCGATAAATGCTGACCCCCGCTCCATCCCGTGTCTGTCTTCCGGTGAGCACCTGTTCGAGTGATCGGTTCTGAGCCATGATTTATCGAGTCGTTCGTCGTGGGTATAAGGGATGCGGCCAATTTCCTGGGATTGCACCAATAGGCCTGCGTCGCCACCCAAGGTCGTAATTTCCTGTCCAGCTCAGCCCTCATAACATATTGGGTGTCATGGCTCGAAGGAGAGCCCTTCGGTGAGATCGGTCGATGATAGCATCGCACCTCGGTTCAGCAGGTCTTCGGGGTCGAAGAGTTGCTTCAATTCTTGGAACGCCTGATAGGTCCGTCTGCCGAACTCCTCGATGAGGAACGGTGCTCGGTTCCGCCCCATACCATGCTCCCCTGTCATGCTGCCCCCATGGCTGAAGGTAATTCGAAGGCATTCCGAGGCCAGGCGCCGAAGCCTTTCCTGCCATCCATCGCTTGGCACCAGGGGGCGCACATGGACGTTGCCTTCGCCCACGTGACCGTAGATTATCACCATCAACCCCTCCTTCTCGAACAGGCGCATTATGTCATTGACGAATGGTCCAAGTTGACCAACTGGCACCGCCAGATCATCAGCGAACGGGATAAAGCGGTGTTGGTCATCCTCATAGGCCCGCCGGATGCGCAACAGCATCTCCCCCCTCATTCTCCATAGCGAGGACCGCCGTTCTGGCTGCGCTATCTCGATGGTTCGGATCGATCTGAAGGCGAGCATCTCCATCAGTGCTTTCCCAGCTTGAACGGGGTCCTCATCGAACTCAATAATGAGGGATGCTCTGGTCTCCTCGGGCAAGTCCCATCCTGCCTTGATCAGCTCCTTGGTGCCATAAGCATCCATGAGCTCCAGGGAAGACGGTCGAAGGGCCAATATCTCTGGCACCGCCTCGCAGGCTTCCTCCAGCCCATGGTGCAGGGAGAGGAAGAGGGATTTTTGGCTCGGGGCAGTGATGAGCTTCAATTCCACTTCCGTCAGGATCCCCAATGTCCCGACCGAACCCGACATCAGATGCACCAGCATCTTCCCTGGTTCTTCGTTCTCCAGGATGGCCGGGAGATTGTAACCGCTGCTGGATTTCACACCCTTGCGGGCCTTGAATGTCGCCAGGATCTCCGAGTCCTCCTGGAATTCACTCTTGAGCCGCATCAGGCCCTGCGCCAGCTCTTCAGGCAGTACCTCCCTGGAATCGAGGATTCCGAAGCGAGGGTTGAACAGCCGAACCGATCGCAGCCATCGGTCGACGCTGCCATATTTGACCCCCCTCAGGCCTGTGGCATTGGTCGCCACGTTCCCTCCTATGGTGCAGAACGAGCTGGAGCTCGGGTCATAGGGCACGATCGAGCCCAAGGCCTGCGCTCTCTTCATGAGGGCGCCGTGCCATACCCCGGTCTGGACCAGGGCGATCTCTCGATCGACCATGATGATGGCATTGAGCTTCGTTGTACCAAGGATCATCCCCCTTCCTACCGCGGATCCAGATTGATTTGAGCCGCCTCCACGGGCGGTGATCACCACGCCGCGTTCATAGGCCATCTTGGCCGTTCGGATAAGCTCCCCCTCGTTGGATGGCATCGCCACGCACGTGGGCCTGATCTTGTAACCGCTCATGTCGCCGCTGAAGCGGGTCAGGGTGCGATCGTCGGTGAGAACATCCAGTGGTCGATTCTCATTTCGGCTCAAGCTTGGGTCCCCTTGTAGGTCAATGGGTTGGTAGCTTTGATGATCGCGCTCACCGAGCTTTGGTTGAAGCCTTTGAACCCGCTCGCTCGCTGCGTCAGTTCCATATGACTCCCCAAAGCTCCCTTCTTTTCCATCATATCGATCCAGTCCTTCTCGACTCGACCCGAGTCTCGAATCTGCGTCGCCCTTAGACCATCAACCGACCATTCCTCTCCGACCGTGAACAGCTGGCGCAGGAAAGGGAAGTCCGAGAAGGGCGTCATGCTCCTTACGCCGCTTTCCGAAAGCGATTCTCTCGCCCGATCGAAGTCCACTCGAACGGCCATATGATGCATTCCAGCCTGAAGGAGGCTCTCACCATGCAAAGCGACCCACAGGCCGACCGTCCCAAGCTGTTCCGTTTCTGGGAGTGGTCGGTGAGCGAAGTCACCTGAATTCTCTTTTGGGAGCAAGTCCACATCGGCGAATACGATCCTTGATGCGATGGGGTGTTCCATGACCTGTGCCCCCCATCCCGCCACATCACCAGCATAGAATTTTTCCCTGGGCTGAAAACCCATCACCTCCAGCAGATTGATCAAGCGATGGAAGTGAAGGCGCGAGCATCGGAACGTGAGGTGATCTTGGTTGGCCCACCCCAATCCAAGCTCGTCCTGAACCATTTGCTGCACTCTAGCGGCGGAATTTCGCGATGACCAGTATTCGATTTCGCTTCGAGCGAATGCATCCGCCAGGCGGGGTGGGTCCAAGCCTGATCGGAGCTCGGCGATCAGTCCTTCTATGGCATGGATGCCGTCTTCGTCCGGCTTTCTATCTCTGACACGCCTGCGAAGCAACCCCAGCGCGCTCTCATACTCGCTTGCATCATCCGAATGCCCCATGTCGAACCCATCATATCCACGTCTCTCTACCGCGATCAACCTGCCTGATTTCATCTCTAGAACGCTCAATCGTCGAAAAGGCGCGAAGCGCTCGCCCTCCGCCTCCCGCGGCACGGACCACACCGATCGGAACACATCGACGTCGTCAACCTTCAGAGCAAGTTCAGTTTTGCCATCATGGAACCTGAGCGGGAAAAGATCGGTGCCCGGCGCATGGAATACATCTCTTCCTTTGTCAATTTCCACGAAACCGTGCTTTGCCAGCTCGTCCCCATCCAGCATTTCTTGTGGCAACGTTAGATGGTCCACCCAATCGAAGAAACGGGTGGACGAGACGGCCTCGATCATCGTGGCAACCCTCTCTGCCTGAGGACACAGGTCGATGAACCAATCTATTAGCTGATGCAGATGCTTGTCCGCTTCCGGTGCGAGTGACCAATCGAAGGAGCTCAACCCAATCGCCAATGAGCATCCTTCGAACCCGATGGATATGAACTTTTCAGTTTCCTGAATGCAAGAAGGCTCGCCGCTTCCTTATCAACGAATCCTTCCCGAACGACCGGATGGTATCCCCAAGGCGCCAAGTAGGTTTCGGGCAATTGCATCTTCGACACTAGAAACTTTGAAATGGACCCGGCTCCGTCAATACGAATCGCTGCAGGATCGAGTTACGAGGAGTACCATCAGCTGACACGGAAATGCCTTGCGGCCTGCAATGGCCGAAGTTCAGGAAAGGAGCTCATATGGACTGGATCGATGAAACCGTCGCAATAGGGGGCGCGCTGGATGCTCGCTGCGTTCGCAGATTGAAGCGGGAGAAGGTGGATTTGCTCATCGATTCAAGGGCTTTGTTCTCAAGACAAGAGGGGTTCAGCCTCATGCCGGACATGAACCTAGTTATGAGGACCGCGGAAACGATGGTCGAGCTCTCTGGTCTCAAAGTGAGGGTGCTGATCTTCTGCAGGCACGGAAAGGACCGCAGCCCGTTCGTGGCAGCGATCTACTACAGCAAGAAGAACGGCGTGCCATGCA
>JACXTO010000048.1 GCA_016919565.1 Methanomassiliicoccaceae archaeon
GAGAGAGGAGAGCGGCAGCCAAGACCTGAACGCCAGGAGCGACAGGAACGGCAAGAGGCGCCCGAGCGCCAAGAGCGGGCCGAGAGGCAGGAACGCGTAGACCTGATCGAAAAGCCGGCCGCCAAGGTGGAGCTGCTCGCCGAGCCGGACGACGCCGCCGAGGAGAGGCGCGCCCCGGCAAAGAAGCTCAACGCCGCCCAAGAGAAGTTTAAAGGCATCATCAACGAGCTCTCGACCACCTCGAAGGCGAGGCTTTTCGGTGCGAACGGAGCGGTCATCAAGGAGATGCCGGTCAAGGAGCTGGTAAGCTCGCTGAAGGAAGGAACCGAGGGCGTGAGCGCAGTGGTCTTCGACGGCATCGTAACTCAGCGCATACTTGATATCGCGGCTGAGAAGAATATCGGTACCATCGTCGGCACCAAGATGGGCAACATAACCAAGCAGCCCGCGAACGTCGACGTATGGACCAAGGAAGACCTGAACTGAGATGACCGAGCGAAGCAAGGGCGGACCGCCCGATTTCGCCTCAATGGACTCCACCGCGGAGATAGAGATACCGAAGGACCCATTGATCCGCGTCATCGGGCAGGACGAGGCGGTCAAGCTGGCGCGCATCGCGGCCCGCCAGCGCCGCCACCTTTTGCTCGTCGGCCCGCCGGGCACCGGTAAATCGATGATCGCCCAGGCGCTATCGCTTTACCTGGAGAGGCCGAAGGAGGAGGTCCGGGTGGTCCATAATCCGGAGAACCCGGAGAGGCCTTTCATCGAGGTCAAGAGGGACGAGGAGGTTCAGAAGGACCTGGCGTCCCGGGAGTTCGCCTCTGGCGACCTGATCGACCCCAAGAACGCTCCGATCAACGTGGCCGAACGGCTCGGCTACCGCTGCCGCAATTGCGGCATCTATTCACCTTACACCGAACGCTATTGCCCGAAATGCCAGAAGCCCAAGACCAGCGAAACTGGTTCGGGAGGCAATCCATTCGGGGACCTGATGACCGGCCTTCTGGAGGCCTCGATGACCGGGGCAAACCTGCCAGGGATGGCGGCCGGAAAGGAGCGCGTGACCACCACCCGGAACCGGTTCGGGAAGGAGGAGGTGGTCGTCTTCGAAAGGAACGGGGAAATGATCCGCGTCCTGGACCAGGAGGCATTGGAGAAGCGGCGGGAGCTTGAGAAGATATCCCCGCGAAAGGTGCTGGTGCCGCTGGAGCGCAACTCGTTCATCCTCGCCACCGGAGCGAGCGAGGTCGAGCTGCTCGGGGACGTCCGCCACGACCCGTACGGAGGGCATCCGCAATTGGGCACTCAGCCCTACAACCGCGTGGTCGCTGGAGCGATCCACGAGGCTCACGAGGGCATACTGTTCATCGACGAGCTTTCCCATCTGGGGCATCTGCAGCGATTCATCCTTACCGCGATGCAGGAGCGTCGCTTCCCCATATCAGGCAGGAACCCGCAGGGTTCTGGCGCCTCGGTCCGGGTTGACAACGTCCCCTGCGAGTTCATTTTCGTCGGGGCGTGCAACATACAGGACCTGGAGCAGGTGCTCTCGCCGCTACGATCGCGCATCAACGGCAACGGCTACGAGGTGCTTGTCAACACCACCATGGAGGACGACCCTGAAAACCGGGCGAAGCTGGCGCAGTTCGTGGCACAGGAGATCTCCATGGACCGCAAGATCCCTCACGCATCCATCCCGGCTGTCGAGGAGATCATTAAGGAAGCTCGCCGCAGGGCGAAGGTATTGGACGGCCACGCCAATTCCCTAACATTGAGATTGAGGGAGCTCGGAGGACTGATCAGGGCGGCCGGGGACATGGCCTCAGCGGATGGCGACCCTCTGATCGAGCCGAAGCACATCGCGGTGGCGATCAAGCGCAACAAGAGCGTCGAGGAGCAGATCCAGGAACGCTACGGATCGTACACCAAGGGCCTGGGCAAGGACATCAGCTCATCCCAGAAGGAGAGATCGCCGTACTATTTCTGGAACGAGCACGGCGGCGGCGACCAGATGTTCTCCTGAATCAGAGGAAGAGCTGCATCCGGAAGGCGTCATCGCCATTGGAGTAGTACTTTACTATCCGGCCAGTCAGCTGGAAGCCCATCTTCTCGTAGAAGCGGATCGCCACCTGATTCGTCACCCGGACCTCTAAGGCTATCATCCTCATCCCCTTGACCGCGCACTGTCGCTGCCATTCCCTGTAGAGTACTCCGCCGCATCCCTTCCCCCGGTGCTTCGGGTCGACCGCCAGCATCAATATGCGCGCCTCGGTCCGGGACATCATGATACCGAAGATGAAGCCGATGGTCTGGCCATCCTCCTCGGCGATGATGAACCCCTCGGGCCAATAATTGTACAGATCAAGGAACAGTGTGGGATTGTAATTCTCGCTGAGGGAGTTGCAGGCCAGCTCATAGACCCGCGTCAAATCCCTCGGTCCGAAACGCCTCAGCTGCACTGGGACTCGAACCCCCTAATGCCTCTTAATCCTTACCAGCACCCTCCATAACGTGAGAACGGAGCCAGCGGCGACCACCGCCAAGACCCAATCCTGGCCGGCGGTCTTCTCTCTAGGGATCACGCGAATATCCAGAAGGTCGGTGGCGCTGTTGTTGAAGCCGTCGAAGACCGTCACTCGAAGGCGGTACCTTCCGGCCGGCAGCTCCGCCCGGTAAAGCCGGCCAACGAGCTCGACCGCGCCGTCATCGAGCAGGTCCCATTCCACGCGAGAAATGCCAGATTCGTCACTGCAATTCCCGGCGCTGATGAGGATGGGCTCTCCCTCCGTCACCTCGAGCCGCATTCCCGCGATATCGATCTCGGGTGGGTCCGGGTCGTCCATCCAATCCCTCTCGAACGTCCGCGCGTAGAACTCGGCCACCACGGCGGATTCCACAAGGAGGCCGCACTCGCGATTGTCCAACAGTGCCGCTAGCCCCCAATTGATGCTCGATACCAGAACTGTTTCGTCCACAACCATCCCCTTGTTGTGCAGCGCCTCGAACCCCTGATAGCGCGAGACTAGCTTCGCATGCAGCGGCAAGCCAAGTCGGTCGCCTTCCTGTTCTATCAATTCTGAGGCAAGGGTGTTGTTCTTCGTGCCCATCTGATTGTACCATTCGTCGTCCAGAAGGATGCGCACCTCAACGCCTCTCCTTGCTGCCGAGGTCAAAGCAGGCAGCAGGTGCTCGCGCAACAACCCCTCCTCGAAGTAGAGCTGCTCGACAAGTATGCGGTCCGTCGCTTCGGAGATGATCTGCAACAATGAAGCAAACGACCAATCGGGCGATATCACTGGAGACACTTTCGCTTTGGCAATGACCATGTCCGTCAGGTCGAAGGAGCTCTCGTTGTGCAGTGGGGAGAACTCGTATCCAGAAGAATGATGCTGCTGTATATCCGGGCGCCTGGCTCTGGAATCGGAATCGAACATTCGGACGAAGAAGGCGGCCAGCTCGGCGGATTCCACCACCATACCCCATCCCCGATTGCCGTTCAGGGAGCTTTCCAGCAGATTCTCGGACATCACCAATAGGCGACGCTCATCAACCACCAGGTACTTGCAGTGAAGGTAGGCGAACCGCTTGTACCCGTGATACGATTTGATCATGTTCACGTTCGCCCCGGAGGCCTGCAGAGCGTCCAGCGCCCCATTCTCCGCCTTGCTCCTACCGCCGACTGGCTCCGCCTCGACAAGCAAGTTGACGACGACGCCTCGTTCCGAGCAGTTCAGCAGCGCCCCCACAACGTATCGGTCGGAGATCTCGTAGATCGCTAACCGCACCGAGGACTGTGCGTAGGCCAGCTCCCGGAGTATCCTCTCCCTTCCCTGCTCGGGGAAGGTGAATGGCTCCACGAGCGCCTCTGCTGAGGTCGGCTCTAGTTCCGCCCTGCCAGCAACGATGATGCTCCAGTCGCTGAGCCGATCGCTGTCGGGAGCATCGAGGCGCGCCAACGATTCACCCATGCCAGGCTTGGGGCAGGGGTCTCCCCGCCACCCCGCACCTACATAATCAGACGATCCGTAGGATAATGCATCGATGACCGACGAACCCTGGTCGATCAGGAAAACCTCATCGCCGGCATCCGAGAGGATGAAGCTTCCCTTCTTGGTGAGGGAGGGATCGTCGAAGGAGAGCGCTTTATGGGCATCGTGGATCCGCTCGAACATGGAAAGGTCGCCGCAGAACGCCTGCGTTTGACCGGGAAGGAGGACGAGATGCCCTATAGTGAGGGAACCTTCGCCGTCGCTCAGCTTCATGCCGACGAGATCGATCGCCATGGATGCGGAGTTGCCCAGGATCACGTACTCCATCTCGAACGCCGGCATGATCTCTTGGATCAACAATCCCGGGGCGGCTTGCACAGAGTCGTCGGTAGCTTCGCCGACTTGCTCTTCAGTAACAGTATTGGCGTTGATCTCGCAGCCGGAGGATGAGAGGCCGTACTGGATGGTGGGGAGTACCAGGACGAAGAACAATGCCAGGCTAGGCCATCTCATCGAGCTTGAGAACGACCATCCGGGGCTTTTTCCAAACGGTTACAATCATCCTTTGGCACTAAACGAAACGGATCAGGTCACGCAACGCCTGCTTCTGGTCCTTCGCCTTCACGACGCCCGAGGCCAGGAGGACGCCTTTCGCTCCGAGCTCGATCGCTTTCTTGACGTCTTGCCCGTTCTTGACGCCCGCCCCGCACAACACCGGGATGGAGGAATCGATCTGGTGCACGGCCCGGACCGCTTCGATAACGATATCGGGCTTGGCGCTGGTCACGCTCACGTCCCCTCCGATCAGCTCGGGTGGCTCGACCGCTACCATATCGGGGGCGAATATCGCCACTTCCCCCGAGGAATTGGCGCTGTCGGCGCAGATGCACGTCCGCAGGTCCGCCCTCTTACATGCCAACACGACGCTTCGGATCCCCTCCATGCCGAGGCGGTGCTCCGAGTGGTTCACCAGGGTGCCGATCGCTCCGGCGCGACGGACCGACTCCGCGGTCACCCAGCCGGTGGCCGAACCCGGGGTCTTGTGATCGACGTGCTGCGCCATTACTGGCAACGTAACCGAGGAGGCGACCCTGCCGAGCTCGACCATCGGGGGGCAAGCGACAATGCTCACGCCCGATTCCCCGGCGACCTCGGCGCAGGCGCGTGCCAGAGCCAGCGCTCCCTCTCCCTCGACCTCTGTATATGCCTTGAAGTTCACGATGATGAGCGGGAACCGGATCTCACTCAATGTCTTCCATCCTCTTTGTGAGCTTCTCCAGGACGGCCGGCCGGGTGGTCTACTCCATTTCTTCCGGTCCGAGGATCGATGGCATGAAGGGCCCGTGCTGGCGGATGTAGATCGATGCCCTGACGGCCTTCTTGCGTGCCTCGTCCCAGACGCTGCCGGCGAAGAAGTCCACCGGCTTGTGGACGCCGACCGGCGAGCCCGGGTCCTCGCATCCCTGCAGCTTGCCGTTGCTTATCTGGAAGCCAAGACAGACGATGCGTGGCGGCCCGTCGAAGAACGTCGGGTCCGAGTCCTCGACCGAGCATGGGTAGAGCGCCCCGTAATGCGAACCGCGCATCCATCCGGCCACGAGCGCCGGGAACATGAACGGCTGCAGCACCTCGCCGACGGCCGGGAAGCCGCTCTGGCAACGCACCAGGCACACCGGGTCGTCCTTGCCGACGTACTTGCCGGCGCAGACGTTCAGCTTCTCCGTGCTGACGACCGCTCCGACGTCCAGCGCCGGGTCCTTGGAGAAGACCCGCTTGATGGCGTACCTGGTGGTATCGCCCAGCAGGCTGAGGATGTCGTAGCTCTCCTCCGGCGCGGACATCACGATCTTCTTGCACTTGAAAACGTCGACTATCTCGAACTTGAAGCCCTCGTGGGCCCGAGGATCGATCACCAATCCAGTGGTGGTGAACGGGTCCATGAATATGCGGCAAAGAGGCATCGAGTAGGCGGACGGCTCGGTCTTGTCGGCCATGAAGAAAAGCACCGGCTCTGAACCGCGCTCAGTTATCTCCATCTCCGCCGCCCCCGGCCCGGCGCCACGGACGTTGCCGGAGAACGCGTCCTTGAGGATGTCCTGCCCGGCGGCGTAGAGCTTCATGTCCTTGGCGATCTTGGACGCGTCCTTGAACGCCTCCCATGCCAATCCGTGGACGTCCTTGTGGTTCTCGCCCTTGAAGTGGGTCATGTACAGGTTGATGTCGTCCCCGACCCTGGTCACATAGAAGTCGTTGATCGTTCCGGCCTTGACGCCGTCGCGCATGATCTCCTCGCATCGCGCCATCATCTTTGGATGGGGGCGGGAGTGTCCGACCACGGACCCGACGTCGGCCTTGATGACAGAAACTGTTACCTTGTTAGACATATGGCATTCCCTTCTGCTTAATCACTTTCATGAATGAAATGGCTATATAAATTATTTCCCCATCCCGTCGGCCTTTTCACATCAGGCCCATGGGCTTGGTCAGGTTACGAGCCACCGCGAGATGCAGCTTCCTTGAGCAGTTGCTCACAATTCTGCTCTGGCACAGTTATTGCATCTTCGATGCTGCGTTTGGCGCCTTTGACCGAATTGCCTCTGATCCTGGACTAGCGGATCCACCTCAATCGCAGGTGGCAGTTCTGATCTGGTTGCCTATCCTACCACAATGGCACTGACAGGGCAGGCCTCGGCAGCGGCTTGGGCGCAAGCCTTCTTGTCGTCGGGAATTTCGCCCTTATCAATGCCACCCGTTTGGAATTGCTTCTTGACGTTGGAGTTGCCGTCGCTACCTTCTTCGAAAACGTCCGGGCACTCGTCATTGTAACACAGCCCGCAGGCGGTGCAAGCATCCTCGTCGATTACCACTTTGACTGACATAGTGCCCATAATTGAAAACGCCGTATTATAACCTTGTTGAATTCGATTAAGCGAGTCAGAACAATTGCCTCGTTCCAGCGAATCGTCAAGTTCCCATCGACTTAAATATGCACCCAACATTTCCGAAATGAGGGTTTCAAGCCATGTCCGCAGAGACGCCGGTCCGTGACTCCAGTTCCATAACCCCCGCCGACTTCGAGAAGGATGTGGAGATCGACGGTTGGGTCCAGGAGATCAGAGCTTTGGGCGGGATCGCCTTCTTGATAGTGCGCGACCGCCACGGCACCATCCAGGTGGCGATGCCGAAGAAGAAGGTGCCCCCTGAGCTATTCGCGGCCGCCACCGCC
>JACXTO010000003.1 GCA_016919565.1 Methanomassiliicoccaceae archaeon
AGATCATCTTGTTTAGAAGCCTCTCGTCGGCCTCCTTGAATCGTGCCATTGTAAACCTCTGCCGTGGAAATAGGCATGCAATATAAAAATGTTGGCAGGGACTAAGCCTCCTGAAGGCCTCGGACACCCTATTTTCAGCCGCTCGTCGAGCCCACCAAAACCAGATAGGCGAGCAACGCCTCCAATTGGATGCGCTCGTTGCTTCCCTCGACGATGCGGAACTCGATCTCCCCGGTCCTGTCGATGAGCTTGACCTTCTCGATGTCGGGGATGCTCAGCCCGAACATGCCGCTGTGGACCTGTTTGATGATATCCTCGCCCGAGAGTCCATAGTTTATCATCAGCTCGTCCAGCTGATTGCGCGCCCCCAGGAAATCCCCGGCCAGGGCGGTCTCGAGCAGCTTCTTTATCTCCTCCGGCCTCGCCGTCCCGGTGGTCTGGTAGATGACGTCGATCGTCACCTTGTCCCCCAGGGACGCGGCGACCTGCAATGAGTTGACGGCCTTGCGCATATCACCATTGGCAACGTGCACCAGCGCGTCCGCGGCATCGTCGGAGAGGTCGATCTTCTCGTTCTTCGCTATCCAGGTAAGGTATTGCTTGATGTCCTTCTCCTTCAGCTGCCTGAAGCGGAACACGGCGCATCTGGACTGGATCGGCTCGATGATCTTGGAGGAGTAGTTGCATGAGAGGATGAAGCGGCAGATGGCGCTGTACTTCTCCATGGTGCGCCTCAATGCCGATTGCGCATCGTTCGTCAACGCGTCCGCCTCGTCCAGGAAGATGATCTTGAAAGAGGCGCCACCGATCGGCGCGGTGCGGGCGAACTCCTTGATCTTGCCCCTGACGACGTCGATGCCTCGCTCATCGGAGGCGTTGAGCTCGACGAGGTTGTTGCGCCAGTTGTCCCCGAATATCTCCTTGGCCAGCGCCAGGGCGCAGGTGGTCTTGCCGGTTCCGGCCGGACCGGCGAACATCAGATGAGGGAGGTTCTTTGACCTGACGTAGGATTGGAGGCGCGCGGTTATCTCCTCCTGCCCGACCACCTCCTTTAGGGTCTTCGGACGGTACTTCTCGATCCAAATCTCCTTCATCTCGTTCATCGCCGCTCAAGAGCCGTCAAGGGGAATAATAGTTGCGTACCTCGCCCCGCATTTGCGGTCCCAGTTCGCCTTCCCTTCGTCCACCGGCCTGTCTCATCGGATCTGATTAGATGCCCATCATAAGAAGGGTTGTGCTCAGGTGGATGAAAGTGCTCAGAGCGTTGCCCATATGCTAGTATCGTTTGCACTGGATTGCAGTAAGGAAAGACAATTACCAAATCTGGTCGAGAGCGCAAGCAATAGTTTATTTTTAACCTCCCCTTAAAGAAGCGACGTGAGCAGCTGCATTAAGTGCCATCAGGAGGCGGTCACCTACATCCGGTACAACGGATCGCACCTTTGCGATGAGCATTTCCTCCAGTACGTGGAAAAGAGGGCGAAGAAGGAGGTCCGGCAGCAGATCGACCTGGATGGAATTAGCAGACTGGCGGTGGCGCTTTCCGGGGGTAAGGACAGCTCGGTAGCGCTGTGCATTCTGGTGCAAGCACTGAGTCACCGGCCGGACCTGAAGATCTTCGCCATCACCGTCGACGAGGGCATTGGTGGATATCGACCGAAGACCATCGAGAAGGCCATCGAGCTTACCGCCCGGCTCGGCGTGGAGCACCGCCTCATCTCGTTCAAGGACGAGGTGGGAAAGGATATGGACGAGATCGTCCGCGCCACGAGCGAGAAGGGCGCCTGCACGTATTGCGGCGTGCTAAGACGGCGCTGCATGAACTCCTTGGCCAGAGAACTTGGGGCACAGGTCCTGGCCACCGGCCTTAATCTGGATGACACCGCTCAATCCATCCTCATGAACTTCACCCGGGGCGACGTGGAACGCCTCGCCAGGCTCGGGCCCCACTCGAAGGTCCAGCCGGGGCTCATTCCACGTATCCAACCTCTCCGCCTGGTGCCTGAGAACGAGACGTATCTTTACGCGCTATTGAAGGGCCTCCCGTTCAGCGATGACGAATGCCCTTACGCCGATTCGGCGCTGAGGAACGAGTACCGGGAGATAGTCAACAAGCTGGAGGACAGGCATCCCGGCACCAAGCATTCGATCGTGTCGAGCTACGATGGAATCAAGCCTATGCTGATGGAAGCGTATCCTCCGGCCGACCTGGAAAGGTGCCCTTGCGGCGAGCCGACCAGCAATGAGAAATGCATGAGCTGCGCCCTGCTGGAAGAGATAAGGAAAATGGTTTGAGGCCTAGACCAGCTCGTGGTACTTGTAGGCAGGAGCTCCGGCGCCGTAGCAGTACTGGACGGTGGTGAAGTGCCTCTTAAGCTCCTTCACTTCCTGCTTGACGTCCTCCGGCTTCTCCTTCTTGACCGCGACCTTGTGTATCAGGCGAGCGACCTCCTTCATCTCGCTCTCCTTCATCCCGATCCGGGTCATCTCCTGCGTCCCGATTCGGATGCCTGATGGCCGTATGGACGACTCGTCACCCGGCAACATGTTCTTGTTGGTGATGATGTTGGCGGCCTCCAGGTCCTTTGCCACCTGGTCCCCGCCGCCGACCTTGGAGACGTTGATCGCGATGGTATGGGACTTGGTGAAGCCGAGGTTCGGGCAGAGGACGTCCATCCCCAGCTCATGCATCGCCTGGCCGAGCGCCTGCGAGTTCCTCACGATCTGGGCAGCGTACTTCTTCCCGAACTCGTCCATCTCCGCCATGGTGATGGCCAAACCGGCCATTGAATGGAGGTGGTGCGAGCTTGTGACCCCAGGGAATACCGCGCGTCGAAGCCGCTTCTCCAGGTCATCGGTCATGTTGTTCCCCAGCAGAATGCCGTGGTTGGGCCCGGGGAACGTCTTATGGGTGGATGCTGAGACAACATGAACGCCCTCGTGCAACGGGTCCTGGAACTGCCCGCCGGCTATCAA
>JACXTO010000049.1 GCA_016919565.1 Methanomassiliicoccaceae archaeon
CAACAATCAATTCCAACCATCCCATCATAAATCTATTCCTGATGTTGACGAAACAACGTGAGGATGTCAATCCTAACAGATCGGCGAGATTTTCGACAGTGTGAAACAAGTATTATCTAATCAGATAATTAACTGGCATAATTCACTATAATTCATATTTGAAAAATTATAATATCTGTCGGATACCATGACCTAACTTCCTTTTAAGGTGCGTCCATGGGAAATAAAAAGGCAGGTTGCTGTAATCAGAAGATAGAGATGGTGCTGAAGAAGGACTGGAGAACTGCAGCTCAAACTGCTGAGATCACAGGTGTCGAAGGTCCACGATTCCTTGCTCCTCTTTCGCGAGCGCATGGACGCCGCGAGGTCACTCCCGACAAGCATCCACTCGAAGGGAGGGCGAAGCGCGTGGTGGGCACTCCAAAGTTCTGATACGAATCCACCATCTCCAATGGCATATTTTGGCATGTTGCGAGATAGCATATAACATTTAAATATGCACAAAAAGATGACGTTCGCCAGTTCGGCAAGCACACCTTGTGAAATGGGTGACGGTGGGGCGTACAACTCTCAAGGGTTCTTCCGGGACGGGGTTTGGGGGAAGGGCAATGCTAGGAATCGAGGATCCTTGGATCATCTTGGGCTATGCGGTAATGTTCATCTCCGCCATCGCCTGCGTGGTATATGGCTGGCTGAAGCGCAACTCCATGGAGGACTGAGCGTGGTCGATGCCGCGCTCGTTTGGGGCGCCACAATCGTCTATGCTGTAATCATGATCTATCTGGGATACCTCGGCTGGAAGAAGACCAAGAGCGGTGAGGACTACCTTCTTGCCGGAAAGAACGTCAAATCCTGGATCATCGGCCTTTCCTATGGCTCCACCTTCATCAGCACCTCCGCCATCGTCGGGTTCGGGGGCTACGCCGCCGTCTACGGAATGGGGATCATCTGGTTGGCGGCGCTCAACATCCTCGTCGGAGTCCTAGTGGCATTCGTGTTCTTCGGCAAGCGGGTGAGGCAGATCGGGCAGAGGCTCAAATGCCAGACATTCCCAGAGCTTCTGGGGAAGTCGTACAATTCCGAGTTCATCAGATGGTTCGTAGCATTAGTGATATTGATCGGAATGCCCCTCTACGCAGCGGCCGTCCTGATCGGCGGCGCTTACTTCATGTCAATCACTATCCCGGGGCTGGCGTTCAGCTACGCTCTTCTGATATTCGCTTTCATCACCCTGGCCTATGTCATCACAGGTGGGCTGAGAGCGGTGATGTACACGGATGCCTTGCAGGGCTTGTTGATGATAGTTGGAATGATCGTTATCCTGGCGATCACCATCACGACCCTGGGCGGGGTCGAGAGCGCCAACCAGCAGTTGACGGACCTGGCGCCACAGATACCCCAAGCGCTAAGGGATCAAGGAATGAACGGCTGGACGGCATTCCCATCGTTCCTGTCAGAGAACTGGTTCAGCGTGGTAGCGACCATCATCCTCCCGGTCGGCATAGGCGTGCTGGCGCAGCCTCAATTGGCGGTAAGGTTCATGACTGCCAAGAACGCCAAGACGCTGAACCGCGCCATCCCAGTGGGAGGGATATTCCTGGTCCTGATGACCGGCTTTATCTTCACCATCGGGGCATGGTCGAATGTATACTTCTGGAATAATTTCGGACAGATCTCTTTCCTGGCCGCAGGCAAAGACGTCAACGCGATCATTCCGCTTTATATCAATACATCAATGGACCAGACAATCGTGGTGATGTTCATGTTGACCTTATTGGCCGCCGCGATGTCCACGCTCTCCTCGCTCTTCCATGTCATGGGCTCTTCGGCCGGTTACGACCTTTGGGCCACGGTGAAGAAGTTCAGTTTCATCCCTCAGAAATGGAGGGGGGAGGAGACAGGCAAGAGGTCCCTTCGAATCAATCGATATGCCACGATCCTGATGTTCATCATATCGCTTGCCATTGCGCTAGCTATCCAAAGGAGCGACGGCGTGATCGCCATCGCCACCGCCATGTTCTTCGGGGTTTGCGCGAGCGCCTTCCTGCCACTGTTCGTGCACACGCTGTTCGCTAAGAAGCCCTCCAAGTCCGCCGCTCAGATCTCACTCACTGTCGGAACGCTGGTATGGTTCTTCTGGACATTGTTCGTGTTCACGAAGGACGCGGTCGTCTTCGGCCTTTCGAAGGCGCTGTTCGGCACGGACAGCATCCTATCCAAGCCCTGGTCGATCATCGACCCGATCGTGATAGCTCTCCCGATGTCGACGATGGCCCTGATAATCGTGTACTATCTGGACAGGAAATCGAAAACGGAGATTACCGCGACTCCGGCGAAATGATTAGGGTGCCAGAAGAAAACCTCTTACAAACATTTCCATTTCAGAATGTCGTAAGTGGGAAAGCTGCGCAAAGATTGTAACGATATCTAGATAGTGAGGCTCGTTTCTGCTAGAATTCCGCTCATCGACCTCATATTCTGCGAACGCGGCTCAAATCGGCACGATTCGACACATCAAGGATGGGCTATTAACGATGTTAAAGTTGATTAGATATATAATCAGTTTTTTAATAATAACTATAGTATTTGACGCGTCTTTAATCTCCGTATTGAACTAATCAATTCCCGATTCTCTGAATGAATACCTAATTGACTGGCCGATGCTATTTCAACAAATTCATTAACAATGTTAATTGGCTTCTTTTAGCACACTAAATAACGTTATTTTGGAAACACATGCTTTATTAGGACAATTTCATTGAACCGATTACCGTATCGATTTCGAGCGGTCCAAACAGGAGCGTCAATAGATGCTAACTAAGGATTTGATGGAACAAGTAATTGCAAAGAACCCAGGGGAGAAGGAATTCCACCAGGCCGTGAGCGAGGTCCTGGAGTCCCTGGAGCCAGTACTCAAGAAGCGCCCCGAATACCTAGAAGCCAAGGTCCTGGAAAGGATCGATGAGCCAGAACGCCAAGTGATGTTCCGGGTGCCATGGACGGATGACAAGGGAGTCATCCACGTTAACCGCGGTTATAGGATCGAGTTCAACAGCGCCATCGGCCCCTACAAAGGCGGCCTACGACTGCACCCTTCCGTTAACCTCGGCATATTGAAGTTCCTCGGGTTCGAGCAGATCTTCAAGAACTCCCTGACCGGCCTGCCAATGGGAGGCGGCAAGGGAGGGGCGGACTTCGACCCCAAGGGAAAGAGCAACGCCGAGGTCATGCGCTTCTGTCAGAGCTTCATGAGCGAGCTGTATCGCCACATCGGCCCTAACACCGATGTTCCTGCGGGAGACATCGGAGTGGGCGGAAGAGAGATCGGCTACTTCTTCGGACAGTACAAGAAGCTAACCAACCGATTCGAGTCCGTCTTGACCGGCAAGGGCATCAACTGGGGCGGGTCGCTCATACGGCCGCAGGCCACTGGGTTCGGATGCACCTACTTCTGCGAGGAGATGCTGAAGACCAAGAAGCTGGACTTCAAGGGAAAGACCGTCGCCATTTCCGGTTCTGGGAACGTGGCGCAGTACGCGGTCCAGAAGGTCACGCAGCTCGGAGGAAAGGTCGTCACCCTTTCCGATTCTGATGGCACCATTTACGATCCAAAGGGCATCGACGCCAAGAAGTGGGAGTTCATCATGGACCTGAAGAACGTCAAGCGCGGCAGGATCGTCGACTACTCCGAGAAGTTCAAGTGCGACTTCTGGAAGGGTCAGAGGCCCTGGAAGGTAAAATGCGATATCGCATTGCCCTGCGCGACCCAGAACGAGCTGGACAAGAACGATGCCAAGATGCTCATCGACAACGGGGTCATCGCCGTCGCCGAAGGCGCGAACATGCCTTCGACCCCCGAGGCAGTGGAGCTGTTCATCAAGAACGGCGTGCTCTTCGGGCCGGGCAAGGCCGCCAACGCCGGCGGGGTCGCAACCTCAGGCCTGGAGATGTGCCAGAACCACATCGGCCTTTCGTGGTCAGCGGAGGAAGTGGACCATCAGCTTCACCAGATCATGGTGAACATCCACAAGAATGCCGCAGACGCCGCGAAGAAGTATGGAAGTCCGGGCAACTACGTGGTCGGCGCGAACATTGCCGGCTTCGTGAAGGTGGCCGACGCCATGCTGGACCAGGGCGTGGTCTGAGCTACAAGGATGAGGAGGTCGGAATTCCAAAACACATTTGCTCTTCCTGCGCCACGGAGATAGGGATCGCCGTTCGGTGCGGGAGGAGCATTAATAATCATTTCCAGGATCCGAAGCTTCCAGGCCTCGCTCCACCTCCTTCCCGTTGCAGCGCGTTAACGTTAAGCTTACATTCGACATCTTGAGGGGTAAATATGTCCAAGACTAGTGCGGATATGAATCCGATCGGGCACTCCTGCCGGAGCCTTTCGACCGCGGAGAAGCTCAGCGAAGACCTGGCGCCGAAGATCCTTGAGAAGAGGGAACTTGTAAAAGGCATCTTCGAGTACCTCGTATTCGCACCGAACGTAGCGGTCAAGGCGAAGGCTGGACAATTCGTCGTGGTGATGCCCGATGCGATCGGCGAGAGGATCCCCCTCACCATCGCGGACTGGGACTGCGAAAGGGGGACGGTCACCCTCATCTTCATGGTGGTCGGGGCATCGACGCAGAAACTGGCGAAGATGAATCCGGGAGACCGGCTCGAAGCGCTGTCCGGGCCGCTGGGACACGCCTCCGAGATAGAGAACTATGGCACTGTCGTCCTAGTAGCTGGCGGGGTCGGTACCGCGCCGGTCTATCCCATCATGAAAGCCTTGAAGGAGAAAGGCAACAAGATAATCGCCATACAGGGGGCGAGGACGAAGGAGCTCCTATTTTGGCAGGACAAGCTGGCCTCGGTCAGCGATGAGCACATCATCACCACGGATGATGGCTCCTTCGGCCGAAAGGGGCTCGTCACAGAGCCGTTGAAAGAGATACTCGAGAAGGACAAGTCCGTGGGGCGGGTGGTCGCCATCGGACCTGCGATCATGATGAAGTTCTGCGCCAAGACCTCCCAGCCATTCGGCATCAAGACCATGGTCAGCCTCAACCCGATCATGGTCGACGCCACGGGCATGTGCGGAGTATGCCGGGTGAACGTCGGAGGCAAGACATTCTTCGGCTGCGTCGACGGACCCGAGTTCGATGGCCACCTGGTAGATTGGGACCTATTCATGGCCAGGCAGAGGACGTACCTCGAACAGGAAAAGGAATCAATGGACTGGTATTCAAAGGGGGCGAGCTCATGGAAGGAGTGAACAAGATCAGGCCCCTTTCGGTCACGGAGTTCAAACAACGTTCGAAGACCAAGCGGGAGAAGATGCCTGAGCAGGATCCTGCCATCAGACGCCACAACTTCTCCGAGGTCAACCTAGGTTTCACGGCAGAGCAGGCGATCGCTGAGGCGAATCGCTGCCTACTTTGCCAGAGATTTCCATGCACCAAGGGCTGCCCGGTCCAGGTCAAGATCCCGCAGTTCATCGAAGCGGTCGCCGACGGGGAGTTCCTCAAGGCGTTGACCATAATCAAGGAGGACGATGCGCTGCCGGCGATCAC
>JACXTO010000050.1 GCA_016919565.1 Methanomassiliicoccaceae archaeon
CTCGGCGCCAAGAAGGGCGATCGGGTCTTCATCTACATGGACCGGCTGCCGGAGCTCTACGTCGCCACCGTGGGATCGATGAAGATGGGCGCGGTGGCGAGCCCGCTATTCTCCGCCCTGGGCCCGGAGGCCGTCCAGGACCGCGTGCTGGACGCGGGTGCCAAGTACCTCATCACGCAACCATACCTCTACAAAAGGATCGAGTCGGTCGCCCATGACCTGGGCGAGCTCTCGCATATCATCATGGTCCGGGACGGTCCCGACGACGGCGTCCTGCCGGAGAGGGGCATCGACTACCAGACCATGATGGGCGCGGCGTCCGACCGCTTCAAGACCGTCAACATGGCCCCCGCGGACCCATATGTGGTCCACTACACCTCTGGCTCGACCGGAAAGCCGAAGGGCGTGATTCTCGGCCACAAGGCGATGGTACAGCAGTACGTCACCACCAAATGGGTGCTAGACCTGAAGGAGGAGGACACCTATTGGTGCACGGCAGACCCAGGCTGGGTGACCGGCACCTCCTACGGCATCGTCGGGCCGTGGCTGCTGGGGACCTCGATCGTCACCTTCGCCGGCCGCTTCGACCCCAAGACCTGGTACTCCATCATCGAACGTTACGGCATCACCGTCTGGTACACCGCCCCGACCGCGCTGCGCATGCTGATGAAGGCCGGGAACGACATCGTGAGGGAGCACGATTTCTCCAAGCTGCGGCACATATGCAGCGTGGGCGAGCCGCTGAACGCACCGGTCATCCATTGGGGCATGGACGTATTCGGAAAGCGCATCCACGACACCTGGTGGCAGACTGAAACGGGCGCTCAGATGATCTGCAACTACCCTTGCATGGACATCAAGCCAGGCTCGATGGGAAAGCCGATCCCCGGCGTCATCGCCGGCATAGTCGACGAGGAGGGGAAGGAGCTCCCGCCAAGGACCCAGGGGATCCTGGCGGTCCGGCCCGGATGGCCATCGATGATGGTGAGCATCTGGCGCAACGCGCCGAAGTTCAGGGAGTACTTCCGCGTGCCCGGTTGGTTCGTGAGCGGCGACAACGCCTACATGGACGAGGATGGCTACTTCTGGTTCATCGGCAGGGCGGACGATGTCATCAAGACGTCAGGAGAGAGGATAGGGCCGTTCGAGGTGGAGAGCGCCCTGGTCGAGCATGCCGCCGTAGCTGAGGCGGGAGTGATCGGCAAGCCAGATGAGGTGAGGGGCGAGATAATCAAGGCCTTCGTCATTCTGCGCGACGGTTTCGTCCCGAGCGACAAGCTGAAGGTTGAGATCTCCGACTTCGTAAAGGCCAAGCTCTCAGCGTTCGCCAATCCCAGGGAGATCGAGTTCGTCGACAAACTGCCGAAGACCCGCAGCGGCAAGATCATGCGCCGGGTGCTGAAGGCCCGAGAGCTCGGACTCGAGGTCGGCGACCTGCTGACGATGGAGGAATGAGGTTCGATCGACCAGGTCCACAAGAACGCAATAGTGAGCGGCTGTCCTAGCTGCCATCGTTCTTCATCAACTTGGAGAAGTGGCGGAAGAGGTTCTTCCAGGTGAGATAGCCTACGACCTTGTTGTCCTTGTCCACGACCGGGATGTGGCGAATGTCCTTCTCGGCCATGATGTCCAGGGCCTCCGACATCTTCATGTCCGGATGAACGGTCACGACTGGATGGGTCATGACCTCTCCGACGGTCATGAAGAGGAACTTGGACTGCGACTCGAGATAGTGGCGCAGCAGGTCCCGCTCGGTGAAGATGCCCATCAGATGATCCTTCTCATCCAGGACCAGGACGCTGCCGACGTCGTTGTCCACCATCAGCTCGATTGCGCTGAGGACTGCGTCCTGGGGCTCTACGGTCTCCCGCTTCTTCACCATGAAGTCCTTTACCAGTTTTACCATGCTCTCGACTCATAATGACCGGTGCTCCTCATAAACTATTGCCAATGCGGAGCCAGTTGATCTGAATTGCGTGGTCATGACACGTTCTAGCAATCCGCAAGCGACCATTCATAGGCCGAACCAGGCCATCTCCTCTTTCATGCACCAGTAGCGACGATAGGCCATGGGCGCCAGGAGAGCAGGGACGGCGGCCAGGGCGATGACCGCTTCTCCGAGAAGGAGGGATGCCACTAAAAAGACCACCGCCACCAGGAACGAGGCGGGCAGTACCACCATCCGGAATCGGCGCCTAGCGCCCTGCCATTCCATCAGAATTCGACGGTCCGGCTCCCTTTCCAGCAGAACAGAGGCGGCCAAGGCGCCCGAGAAGAGCCCTGCCCGGTCCAATGCCTTCCCCGGATCGCGGCTGGGCTTGACCGATCGCAGGACTTCGCGCATGAAGCGCGCTGAGGGCTCGGCCCCGCGCATCCCCGAGAAAACGGCTTCTCGAGAAACCCGATGAACGGAGATCGCGTCCTCTCGGTCGTCGTGCTTTGTCCCAAGGAGGCCGGTGGACACGCATTCGTCCTGGAGGTAATGGAGCGCCTTGCCGACGCACCAGACGGCATCATCATGCCGTCCCTCCAGGAAGGCTCTTCGCCCCTTCCATGCTAGGGACTCGATCACCTCCACCTCCGGCTGGTGGTGGCGCGTCCATCTAAGGAACGGCTCGCCCTTCCTGTCGAACTGCATTAGCCGTTCGCCATGCTTGTCAGGCTCCACCGAGGCCTGCCTCAGAACCTCCCGAAGATAAGGTGGAAGGTCCAAGGCCTCGGCTATCGCATCAGCTATGTCCAGATGATTC
>JACXTO010000051.1 GCA_016919565.1 Methanomassiliicoccaceae archaeon
CTGAACGGCAGATAGACCTCCTCAAGAGCCTTGGCGTAACGGCCATGGCCTGCACCCCCTCCTACATGATGTACCTGGGCGAGACGGCGCAGAGGATGGGCGTTAGCATCAAGGACGACACCAAGCTGAGGATCGGCATCCTCGGTGCCGAGCCCTGGTCGGAGGGAATGAGGGAGCGCATGCAGGATTGGCTCGGCATCAAGGCCATCAACATCTACGGCACGAGCGAGCTATCCGGTCCGCTATGGTGCGAGTGCTGCGAACAGGCAGGAATGCATGTGTGGAGCGATCTGACCCTGGCGGAGATCGTCGATCCCAAGACCGGCGAGAGGCTCGGTCCGGGCGAGAAGGGCGAACTGGTCATCACCATGCTGCAGAAGGAGGCCCTGCCGATCATCCGCTACCGCACCGGCGACATCACCGTCCTCGATGAGGAGAGGTGCGCCTGCGGCAGGACACATCCACGCATCGGCCGGATCACCGGACGGGTGGATGACATGCTGATCATCCGCGGCATCAACGTCTTCCCGTCTCAGGTGGAGTACTCGCTGATGACGAACCCTGAGGTGGGCAACGAGTTCCAGATAATCGTGGAGCGCACCGGCGCATTGGACGACATGACGGTCAGGGTCGAGCTTAAGCCTGAGGCTTTCACGGACAACATGGCCGGCATCGAGAGGGTGAGGGCGAGGGTGGAGCACAATCTGCGCAGCACCCTGAACATCCATGCCAACGTAGAGCTGGTGGAGCCCGGTGCATTGCCACGGTTCGAGGGAAAGGCCAAGCGCGTCATCGACAAGCGCAAGCTGTGATCCCGACTAGCAGATGCGACGAAGGTCTAATGGCTGTAGACCTGGAAATTGCCGACCTCCCTGAACCCAAGGCGACGGTAGAGGTTGGCCGCGGCCGGCGAGGACTGCAGCACCGCGTGCCGATAGCCCTCGTCCTTCCCGTGCCACATCAATTCCTGGGCCAGCCATGCTCCCAGACCCCGGTAGCGTTGATCCGGCACCACCGATATCCAATAGATGCCGATGTCCTCTCCTCCCCTGAACATGAGGCCAGAGGCGACCGGCTCGTCTCCTTTCATGGCAATGATCAGATCATTGCACGGGTGCTGTGACGGGTCCATATGCCAGATGAAGCTAGAGAATTTCTCGTAGATGTCATCAGGCAGCTCGAAGCCATTGAACGCCGCGTTCGCGAATGCGATCATGTCCGATTCGTCGTTCACGGATTTCAAGCGGTAGCCTGCCGGGGGCCGAGGGTTCGCCTTCATCTCTCGGAGGTCCGCGACCATCGCAGGCAGGCTCATGGTGTGATTGAGACCGAGATCGACCAGCTCAGGGCTGGAACTGAAGCCATTCTCGGGAATCCAGATGGTGTAGGGGTTCCCCCGTTCGCGGAAGAAGAGCTCGATGCTCAGCAGGTCGTCCTTATCCGGCCGGGCCTTCAGGTATGCCAAGTTCAATGAGGGAATGTCCAGGGAGGAGCAGAAGCATATCTTCCTGGCATCCTCTCGCACCTCCCCCTCTCCGTTGATGCCGGAGCCATTGGCATATTCGAAGAGGTTCCTCACCACTCTGAGGAATTCATCCTTTCGACACCCTGGCATATGAAATTCTCAAATGTTTATCACTCGAATCGGCGTATATAGGATTGTTGCGCTCAGTACCATTCCTGGATATGATAATCAGCGAGCGGAACGCCTGACGGCATCAGATGCCACGGCAATCGGGCCCGCAGGTCGGCTCCTTGCCGGTCAGGGCGGCGCGGATCATCGCCGCGGCGCAACCGACCCCGCTATCGACCTCGATCGCGGCCACTGGGCAGTTCATCCGGCAAGCCCCGCACTCGATGCATCCAGTATGGTCCGCCACTTTGACCTTGGCTCCGTTGGGCGCGAAGACGCCGTGAGGGCAGACCTTGGTGCACATGCCGCAGTTGATGCACCGCTGCGGATAGTATCTCAGCGTGTTCATCTCGTTGGCGACGACCTCTAATGCCACCGGTTCGTCGGTCACCTGCAGCAGGTTCATAGCGACCCTCCGAATGGCACCAGAGCGGAGATGACGGCCATAACCACTCCGAGTGCCATCATGATCACGAACATGGGGATGTATCGGAATATCTCCCTCCTCACGCCGGTGCGGGAAGCGATCGGGCTCGACCCGGTGAAGTTGAGCGCGAAATAGGCCACGGGTGGCGCCATTAGAAGCACCTCCGCCGCTGCAACGATCAAGCCCTGGAGGTCCAATCCCATTCCACCGTACTGCAGCTGCAGCAGAACGAAGAGCATTCCACCCAGAGCACCGAGGATGAGCCCCTTGGAGCTGAACTGCCTGGTCGGAAGATAGGGCAGCAGTATCGGGAACAGTATCAGCCCGAAGGCCACGACGATAAGGACCGCCAGTATTCCAAAGAGGCCTCCAAAAAGCAGCGCCAGCAATGCGGCGGGGAGCCAGAACTTCAAGTAATTGACTATCTCGACCGGGACCAGCGCCATCCTGTCCTTCAGAGGGAAGCGGATCCTGCGCATCTCTGGAGTGGCCTCATGGCTCTTCATGTACTCCCCGATGTCGGAAGCGAGCACCGGACCATATTCCACCTTGAAGCCAGACCTCCGCCTAACTTCATGGGCGTTCACGCCGGAAGCCCCAAGCTGCGGCAGTATGATGGTCCGTTGCTGCACCGCATCCTTCAGCCCGGTCTCCTCGATTCGCTCAATGACCTCCTCCGTGCCGAAGGTGCCTTTGCCCGCGGCGCACCAGACGTTGATGCCCTTGGTGTCCAGGACCATGATGTGCGTGTCCATGCCGGTGAGGGCGGAACGCAGGGCATCGAAGCTTAGGCTGTAATTGCCGGTGACGAAGACAGGCGAGCTTGGCGTCGGATTTCCCAATCGATAAAGGCCGGGTGCGACCTTGTGACCCATCCGGTCCCATGCCAGGCGGGCGAGCCGGTGATCCCGCCTGTTCGCCGCGGTTATCTCGCTGGTGGTGACCATGATCTCGCTCATAGCGATCCCTCAACCGAGCTCTTTGGCGAGAGGCCCGACAAGTCCTTTGACGTGCGAGGCCAGCTCTTCGCTCTTGAAGAGATAGATGCAGCAGACCCGTCCGTTCT
Organism: Methanomassiliicoccaceae archaeon; assembly: GCA_016919565.1. Classification (GTDB taxonomy): domain Archaea; phylum Thermoplasmatota; class Thermoplasmata; order Methanomassiliicoccales; family UBA472; genus FEN-33. The sequence continues at coordinate 3,127 of JACXTO010000051.1, forward strand.
TCTCGCGCGTTACCAGGGCCAGCTTATCGCCAGGCTTGATCCCGGCCCTCGCCCGGACCTCCTTCGGCAACACCATCTGGCCTCGTTCATCCACCGAGACGATCGATTCCACCTTGAGCGGCTCTTCAACTGGCCTGCATTTGCATTTGGCCTTGCTCTCGCTTGCCTTGGTCATAAGCTCATCCCCAGATCGCCATCGTGGTATAAAAACCATCAGCAAAATCAGAATAATCAGAGAATGCAGTTTGGATCAGCGATCGAGGGTGATGATGTTCTCGTTGCTCACCACTACCTTGTCGTTCTTGACCTTCCCGTTGCCGCTTTCCTTCTCAAGCTTGCATCGCTGCATCAACGCTGGAATCTCGGACGAGGAGAAATTGGTGATGCCCTTAGCGTGATTGCCTAGCCGCACTACCTCTCCTTCCTTGAACTTGCCTTCGACGCCGACCACGCCGCAGGGGAGGAGCGACTTGCCAGCCCGGAGCGCCTTCTCCGCCCCTTCGTCTACCAGTATCTTTCCCCTCGGCCCGGCGAACAGTATCCAGCGCTCCTTGTTCGAGTAATGCGCCTTGGCGGTGAACAGCGTCCCGATGTCCTCGCCCCGTACCACACGGACGATGACGTTGTCGAGCTTCCCGTTGGCGATGACCATGTTGCATCCGCTCGCCATAGCGATCTTGGCAGCGCCGATCTTGGTCCTCATCCCTCCGACCGAGCGGTCGTCCTTCTTGCTGCCAGCCATCCTCTCGATGTCCTTGGTGATCTCGTCCACCAGGCTGATCAGCCGGGCATCCTTGTCCGCGTCCGGATTGCGATCGTACAAGCCGTCCACGTCGGTCAGGAGGATGAGCAGGTCCGCGTCCATCTTGCTCGCCACCAGCGCCGACAGCTTGTCGTTGTCGCCGAACCCCTCGGCTATCTCGTCGGTGGCGATCACGTCGTTCTCGTTCACGATCGGAATGGCATCCAGACGGAACAGCTCGTCCATGGTCTTCTTCAGGTTGAGGTATCGCGCGCGTTCGCTGAACGCCCCGTAGGTCAGGAGCACCTGGCCGACGCACTTGCCATACTTTCGGAAGGCGTCCCGCCAGGCCATCATCAGGGCGGCCTGGCCGACGGCCGCGCAGGCCTGCTTCATCGCCAGGTCCTTGTTCCTGCCGTCCAGCCCCAGCTCCGAGGAGCCGGAGCCGATGGCGCCCGAGGTCACCATTATCGATTGGACCCCTTTCTTGTCCAGCTCCACGATCTGCCTGGCTATCCCGTCGAGATACTCATGGTCGAGCGTTCCGTCCTTCTTGCAGATGGTGTTGGTGCCGATCTTCACCACTATCCGCTTGGGGTTGAGGTCTCTCATGGCAGCTTCCTGTGGGTGAATTTCCTCGCGTTCTCGCCAACGTAATCCGAGACTATCTGGCCTTCACCGGAGAGCTTGTACTTGTAGATCGTCAGTCCTTCCAGCCCCACCGGTCCGCGGGCGTGGGTCTTGCTGGTTGAGATTCCCACCTCGGCGCCAAGGCCGTAGCGATAGCCGTCAGCGAAGCGTGTGGAGCAGTTCCACATCACGGAGGAGGAGTCGACCAGGTCCATGAAGC
>JACXTO010000052.1 GCA_016919565.1 Methanomassiliicoccaceae archaeon
GACGCATCTGATCGGTTTTGACCTCAAGAAGAACTGATCGGCGGAAAATCTCGATCTATGCTGCAAAGGTAATCTTCAGTCGCTGCTGACCGGGGAATCCTCTGCATTTCCCGTTAGATAGGCCTTCTCGGAGAACGATCCGCGGCTTGACGGCTCGGCCTCCGCTATTGACAGGTTGTGCTTGACCTTCGAGACGATATCATCGAGCTTGGTCTGCGGGCATGTGACCCCTCGTATGACGCCGGTCACGATATCCACTATCGTTCCCTTGGTGCCTATCTTCTCCGGCTTCGGCATGACCAGCCTGGTCTTGACGCCGATCCTGGCGAAATCCTCGAAGTCCACGGGAGCTTGGCATACCACCACAGCGGGGATGTCGACATTCCTCAGGATCAGCCTTGCCTTGTATATGATGTGGTTCTTCACATTTCCGAGGTGTATGATCGCCAGTTTGAACTGCTCCACCCGGCGTATCTCGATCTCGTCCAGGCCGAAGGTGGAACCGGTCGAAACGTCCGGTGCGTCATGAGGCACGCCCGCTCCGGCATTGATGACTATTACCGAGGTGTCGATCCCCATCTCCCTGAGCTCATAGGTTATCTCGCAGACGGGCTTCGTGATATGCCTCTTGCCCGGCCCCATTGCGATCGCCACCACGTCCCTGCCGCTCTCGGATATGGTCGCTCTCTGTGCCAGTCCACCACCGACACCCAGGCCTTTGGATTCGCGGCACTCCACGAACTTCGTGTGACGCCCGATGCTCTGTTTCACGGGCCAACCCCTTGAGCCTCACCCTTGGTGCGGTCCATCTCCTCGGACTCGTCGAGGGATACTTGGTCCACCACGACCTTTGGATCCCCGAGAGCCACTACCTTCCCGTTCTTCATCAGGCAGGCCCGGTCGCAGCACGCGGTGACGAAGTCCATATCGTGACTTACAATGATGAATGTCTCGCCCAGCTCCTTGCGCGCGTTCAGCACGGAATTTGCGACCGAGACCTTCGTTATCGGGTCCATCGTGCCAGTAGGCTCGTCCAAGATGACGATCCTGGGTTCACGGATGAGCACCTGAGCCAGTGCGACGCGCTGCTTCTCGCCGACGCTCAATGCATCTGGATAGGCATAGAGGATCCGCTCGACGTCCTTGCGCTCGAAACCGACGCTGTTCAGTACCTGGATCGCCTTCATCTTGGCGAATTCGGCGGGCATCTTCATGCCGATGCAGACGGTCAAGTTCTGAAGGACCGTATCGAAAGGATAAAGGGAATATTCCTGATGAAGGACCCCGATGTAAGGCGTGGCCCTTCCTCTTCCCATCTCGCCCACCTCATACATATCGATCCAATCGTCGCCGATTCGCACCATCACCTTTCCCCCTGTGCCAGGGGTGATCCCGGATATCATCCTGGAAAGGGTCGTCTTTCCAGCGCCGCTCAATCCCACCAGGCCGAAGATCTCCTTCTCGTTGATCTCGAAGCTAACGCCATCGACGGCCCTCACGACCCCTCGGACGATTGAGTAGAAGTACTTCTTAGCTTCCTCGATCTTGACTATAGGGCCTCCGACCGGCACTGGTTCAGGATCCTTTGGCGCGAATCCGATCATGAACTCCTTGGTGACCTCGACCGGATCCCCGATCTTCATCATTTCGCCGGCCTCTAGCCAGATGGCCTTGTTCGAAAGGCGGTTTATCGCCTTTGGCCAGTGAGAGGATACGACCATGGACATCTTGCTACGACTGGTATAGTCGACCAAGGTCCGATGAACTATCTCAGCTGTCTGAGGGTCCAACGTCCCGGTGGGTTCATCAGCCAGGAAGAGGAGGGGATCTCGCGCGAGCTGGCGGGCCAGTACGCAGCGCTGCTTCTCCCCGCCGGACAGGTCCCTTGCGATATGGGTGGTCCGATGCGTCAGACCAACAGCCTTCAGAAGCTCGATCGCCTTTTCGACCTTTTCCTTTTCCTCATATTGGCTTCCAAGCGCCTCGAAGATGTTCTCTATGACGGTCATGTCGCCAAACAAAGCGAAGGTCCGCTGGAGCATGATCGCGATGCGGTTCTTGATCATCGATCGCCGCTGGTCGCCCTCTTCCAAGGCCCAGAGGTCGATGTCCTCCATCCTGGTTTCTCTGGCGCATTTGACGCATTTGGCGTTATGGATCGGGAAATCAACCCACCCGCAGCTGAGGCAGACGTTGACCCGATATATCACCCGCCCCTTGTCTGGCTTGTAATCCTGGGAGCCGCGAAGCATGTTAATAAGGACGGATTTGCCAGCTCCGCTTCGACCGATGAGGCCCAATACCTCGCCTGGGAAGATGGTAGCAGTGACATCCCTCAATGCGGGAACGCCATTGAATAGCTTGGTAACGTTGTCAATGATGACCAACGGCTCCGCTTCATCCGGCATCATTCGGCGTACGATTAGTCGGATAATAAACCTTTCCCAGATGTTAAATTATCGTTAATTTTGCTTCTATCTTAACATATTTAAGACTCCATCAGATACCGGTGGGGTTCTGAGAGCATTTTGCTCAGC
>JACXTO010000053.1 GCA_016919565.1 Methanomassiliicoccaceae archaeon
CAGTCTCATCCAGCATTGTTACTTCCATCATGGCAAGGTGCTCGGTCAGCTCCTCGATGGTCCGGTCCTCGACCAGCCCTCTGATCGAGCGGGCGACGGCAGGCTGCAGCGAGGACCGGTAGCTTCGTTTGTGCTTGAGCAGCGCTCCGATCCCCTTCCCCACGGTTTCCGGATGCTGCCCTTCCAGCAATTGCTCCAGATACACGATCTGCACGTCGGCATCGCGGGCCGAGCCGAGCATCCGAGTCAATTCGCGAACGTCCTTCTTCCAGCGGGCGAACTTCTTCTTCGGGAAGATCGGTTCGAAGACATCCAGGTCCGCGCGCATTCTCCGTGAGGCGACGCGCATGCGGTGCACGTTCTCCCGGTCGTCGTCGCGGAGCACGCCCTCCATCTCCTTCTGCAAGGCGGCCAAATGCCCTCGCAAGCTGGAAATGCAAAGCGAACGGAACCCTGGGTCCTTGCCGACGTCACAAACGGTCATGCCAAACGCCCCGGTTCTCTAAGAACCATTTCTGTGAGTCCAGCGATGTCTCGCCCTCGCCCGGCTGCACCCTCTCGTAGGAGCCATTGCTGAGCATGCGCCTGGCTTTCACGTTGTCCCTCATATGGGTGGAGAGGATGTGCTTTACCATGTTGCGAGCGATGATCTCGTCCTGGACGGGGAAGAGCATCTCCACCCTGCGGTCCAGGTTGCGCGGCATCATATCGCTGCTGCCGATAAGGATTTCCTCTTTCCCGCCATTGCGGAAGTAGTAGATGCGGCTGTGCTCCAGGAAGCGGCCGACTATCGATGTTACGGTTATGTTCTCGCTCAGCCCCTTTACGCCGGGCCGCAGGCTGCACAGCCCGCGGACGTTCAGATCGACCTTGACCCCCTCCTGCGACGCCTGGTAGAGAACCTTGATGATGTCCTTGTCGAGCAGACCGTTAAGCTTCCAGACGATGTGGCCATTGCCATTCTCTCGATGAGATTTGATCTCCCGGTTGATGCGCTCGATGATCCCGGAGCGGAGGCTCTGAGGTGCGACCAGGAGCTTGGCGTAGTTGGCAGCCTCGGCGTATCCAGTGAGCGCGTTGAATAGGTTGGAGACGTCGGTGCCGCTCTCAGGATTGGTGGTTATGTAGCCTAGGTCCCCATAGGACCGGGTGGTGACGTTGTTGTAGTTGCCCGTCCCCAAGTGGGAATAGCGTATGATGCCCTTCTTCTCCTTCTTCACGATCAAGCATATCTTGGTGTGCACCTTCAGGTCCAGCGGTCCGTAGACGACGTGGACGCCCTCCTGCTCCAGGGCACGCGCGAAGGAGATGTTGTTCTCCTCGTCGAACTTCGCCTTCAGCTCGACAACAGCGGCCACCTGCTTGCCGTTCTTGCGCGCCTGGATCAACGCATCGATGACCGGCGAATACTTGTCGATACGATACAGAGTGATCTTAATGGCCAGGACGTACGGGTCCTCGGCGGCCTGCTGCAGCATGTTGACCACCGGGCCGAACGAATCATAGGGATGGAACAGGAGGAAATCGTGCGCCTTGAGCGATTCTAGCACGTTCTCCGGTTTAACCAGCTCGGGAGGGACATAGGGCGCGAAGGCCCGGTCCTTAAGCTCCGGGCGGTCGATCGAGAGCATCTGCCAGAAGTCCACCAGGCCCATCGGCGCATAGGATTGGAATACGAGATATCTTGGCAGGTCCAGTTTCTTGGCCAGCATCTCGACCATCCACTCGGGCATGTTCTGCCCAACCTCCAGGCGCACCGGTAGGCCAATCCGCCTGTTCTCCACGCCTTCCTCGACGGCGGTCAGCAGGTCAGAGGAGTCCTCCAATTGGATCGAGATCTCCGCGTCCCTGGTGATGCGGAATGGGTATGAAGCTACGACCTCCAGGCCGGGGAAGAGGAAATCCAAGTTGGCGGAGATGAGATCCTCCAGGAGGATGAAGTTGAGCGTTGGCCGCCCGCTGATGCCATCATCCTCGCACAGGTCCTCGGGGATGGGCACGAAACGTGGATATATTCCGACGGGCACCTTCACCCTGGCGAAGAACTCCTTGCCCTTGGCGTTCTTGACTATGACGGCCAAATTGGTGGTGAGATTGGAGATGAAGGGGAATGGCCGCCAGGCGTCGAACGCCAGTGGCGTCAGGGCCGGATAGATCTCCCGCTCGAACAGCCGCCGCAGGGCGCCGCTCTGCTCCTCATCCAGATCTCCCCAGGAATGCACGTGGACGCCCTCCCCGTTCAGCAGCGGAAGCAGTTCCTCATACCAACATGCGCCGTGCCCCTTCAGGATGGGGATGAGGTTCTGCCTCACCTTGTCGATCGTCTGCGAAGGCGTTAATCCATCTGGGGTGAACTTGAAGTTGCCTCGTACCATCTGGCGACGCAGGTCCGAGACGCGGCTCATGAAGAACTCGTCCAGGTTCGATCCGCAGATGGCGAGGAACTTGACCCTCTCTAAAAGCGGGTGAGAGGGGTCCATGGCCTCATCCATCACCCGCTTGTTGAACTCCAGCGAGCTAAGCTCCCGATTGATGAAGTTGTCTGGGTCATCGAGGTTCTGCACCCTTGCTGGTGCAGGCTGGATGATAGGTGAGGCTTGAGGATCGTCCTTCTGTTCTGACATGGCTAGTGTTATCCCTATGAGCAAGGCTACTTAATTTGAGTTTCTGGGCGTTGGTCGGGCCATGCTTCAGGCTGAAATGCGATCGTCTGGAATAGGGAATGAGGATTTCGGGAGCATAGGCAAGATTTTAGTAGGTTGACGATATGTTGCTAGTCCACGGCCCATGCAGGGATAACCAAGCCTGGCCAACGGTGCGAGATTCAGGGTCTCGTCCTTAGTGGTTCGGGGGTTCAAATCCTCCTCCCTGCACTATCCATATTCTCATCATGACCTCTTTTTTCCTGTTCTGCAATGAGATTCACCCTGGAACGTGTTTCGATTACTCCTTCTGACTCTTGGACGATAATTGTGCGGCGAAGGTCCTCGAACAAAGTATAAGACCAACGATCCAATCGAGAAGCAATGGCTTCCAAGGTCAAGGTCAA
>JACXTO010000054.1 GCA_016919565.1 Methanomassiliicoccaceae archaeon
CCCCGCCGTCCCCTCGCTGTAGATGAGGCGAGTCAACATAAAGATCCAATACCGACTGGGCTTCGCTATTATGGGGTGGAGATTGGCCTCTTCAGTCAAGCCTTCCATCGAAATATGCTAGATGTGCTTGGCAGCGGCACTTCTTGTCCCATGGCTCGGAGCATTGCCGGATCAGTTCCACCTTTGCATCCCCTTCCGCTTTTAAGATCGGTCCCCGCACGAATACGTCGTCGTCCCCTAGGAATCGGTCATGGTAGACCTCCACGGTGTAGACCTCGCATTGGCCGCAGAAGAAGAACGATTCTGTGTACTCGTCCCCCATGATGCTGCCGGAGATGGACGCCACCGGCTTGTCCATGACCTTCCGGTCGAATTCCCTTCCGCATTTCGAACATCGGATCATGTTGCTTCCCCCTTGGCACCATCACTTTCAGAAATGCCTGATCCGAATGTGAGTACTCGTTGAAGGAATATAACTTTGCGAGAAATCATTAATCATGCGGAGAGCGATGTAATCAGGGGCGTCAAGATGTCCGGGGCGAAAGAGAGGTCAACTGCGAACCGAGAGCAGATCCTAGCAAAGGTGAGGCAATGGGCGATCCAGTCCGGTTTCGAGGTCAATTCGATCTCGGACTCGAAGCACGACTTCGTGATAGAGGTCTCCGAGACGGAAAAGTTGCCAACCCTGCAGATCATCCATCAGAAAGCCGACAATGCGTTCGTTCTCGTGGTGGGCCTCGTCAACATCCCGGAGACGGACAGGACGAAGCTGAAGCGCCTGATGGGGGATCATTTCAGCGAATTCATCTGGGACATCAAGCTGAGCCTCCTGAAGGCAGGCGTTGACTTCACGGTCCTGGGTCCGGAGGACGATCCGGACGCCTGGGAGGTACAGAGGCGCCTGTTCCTTACGGAGATGAGCATAAACGATTTCCATGAGGTCTACTCCAGGGTGAAGTATGCGCTGATAGGCGTCATCTGGTCATACAAGCGAGCCTTGGATTGCTTTAAGGCAGGGAACGCGTGCTCAGATGCCGAAGAAATCACAGGTGTCGTTGGTGGAGCGAGCATGAACGATACCGACCGGACTCGCAAAGTAATGAACACGATAACGAACACCAGCATCATCCTGATGAGCACGTTATTGGGCGGCTTTTCGCAGGTGATGATGGAAACGATGGGCACCATGGCCTCGGGGATGGCCGGTGCGATGGGCGGGGAAGAGGCGGGGGAAGAGGTCAGCAAGGAGTTCGAACAGAAAGCGCCAGAGGTCGACGAGAAGATGAGGGAGATGATGTCGGAGATGCGCAGGGACATCTATGCTCAAATGGAGGAGAAGAGGGGCGAGATCGAGCCTTATCTTTCCGATGGGACTTTCGACGTCGGACCGGAGATCGTCGAAGGATACGACTTCGGAATTCCGAGATTGACCGAGGAGCTCGATGACATCTCCCTCGTGCAATACTCGCAGCTGCTGGTCAGCGAAGATCCTACTTTCGCAGAGATGTTCGGGAAGCTGACCGAGTGGTTGAACACCCTGCCGAAGTCACCGGATGAAGAGAAGGATTAGCGTTCCTGAGGAATCCCCGTTTGGGATTCCGCTATTTGATGCCAATCCATTCCTCGGCCCCTCGAACTCCCCCGGGCTTCCCTCGCCTTGACCAATAGCTCCGCGCCCAACCGTCCGTTGATGAACCTGGTGATGGTGGCATCAAGGCGATGGACGGAACCGTCGACGTGCCGGGCCTTCACCATCACGTTCGCATTCTCCACCTCGCCTTCCAGCAGCGAGTGTAGGACCCCTTCGACCTCATCAGGCTCGTCGAGGCAAGTGAGCATCTTGGTCCCGACGAACTCCTCGGGCTTCTTCCCGAAGTAGCGCTCCACCGCCGGATTGGCATAACGGATCACGTAATTTGAATCAACGACCTCCACGATCTCAGACATGCTGTCCACCAGCTTCTGGAATCGCCTGAGGTTGTGCTCGATGGCCGATGTTGCCTTGTAGCGGGAAACGGCATGGTCGATGAAGCTGCACAGGATGGCATACTGCGCCCTCACGTCCGTCCCCTTCTTGAGATAGAAGTCCGCTCCGGCGTTAAGCGCATTTATGGCGACGTCCTCTCGGCTTCTGCCGGTGAAGAGGATGAATGGCACGTCGACGTTCTGCTTCCGCAGCTGCGCCAGGAACTCGATCCCGTCCATGTCCGGCATCATGAAGTCGGAGACGATGGCATCGTACCTCCAGAAGTCCTTGACGCAGAGCGCCTCCACCGCGGAGGGTGAGGTATCGACCTCGATCAGCCCTCCTTCCTCGAGGAACGCCTTGGAGACCTCAAGCAACCCTGGCTCGTCGTCGACCAACAGGATGAGGGTCTTCTTGCACGATGACATTAACGAAAACTACCGCAGCTGCCCCTAATAAATAGCGTTAGGCTGGCTCTCACATTTGATAATGAATTCATCTGTCGTCCTGGCCATGCTTTGTCGTACCTATGAGAGCCGGCGTTTGCTTGAAAAGTGATCTCAGATTTTTCCTTCTGCCGAAATGGGAGGAGTCGAAATATGATGTCATTAGATAGTGAGCTCGCGTGTTCCATGGCGTCGATCGGACGGACCGTGGTCGAGTCGCTCCTCATCGAAGACCGTCAGCTGGCATCTTTGCAATACCTCTTTTCAGCGTTCGTTGTTTACCACATCGTTTATATATGGCCTTGAGTCTTGAGGAACTTAACCTCACGGAGGTTCAGCTTGAGTCCAGATACCTTCAACCGTCCCAACGAGACAAACCCGGAGGAGGAGATCCTCCGCACGCCCTACCCCAACAAGAAGGAGGGAGAGATGTTCGGCATAGCCGACCAGCTGATGGGCGCTTCCCGCATCAAGATCATGTGCGCCGACGGCAAGTCCAGGATGGGACGCATCCCCGGCAAGATCCGAAAGCGCATGTGGATCCGTGAAGGCGACCTGGTGATCATCAAGCCCTGGGACTTCCAGGATGACAAGGCGGACATCAAATACCGTTATACCAAGACCCAGGCGAGCTACCTGAGCCGCAAGAAAGTGCTGCCCAAGAGCCTGGACGTATTCTGATCTACTACGAGGCCCGAATGCCCCGCAACCAACAAGGCAACCCTTACGCAGTAATCGAACATGCAGTCCAGAAGCTGAAGGCCAAGGAGTACGGCGCTAGAGAGGACCAGGACCGCAAGACGATGGACGAAGTGTTCGATCGTCGGGCGATGCTCGCCATCTACAAGCTGATGACCGAAGGCTTGATAGAATCCATCAATTTTCCAATATCCACTGGCAAAGAGGCGAACGTCTTCAGCGTGACGTCGAAGGACGGGAAGAGGTTCGCCCTGAAGATCTATCGGACGTCGAACGCCACGTTCAAACGGATCGCCCGCTACATCGAGGCAGACCCGAGGTTCAGGGGCATCACCGGGAACCGAAGGAAGGTCATCCTGGCCTGGGCGACCAAGGAGTACCGCAACCTGCTGCGTCTGCAGAAGG
>JACXTO010000055.1 GCA_016919565.1 Methanomassiliicoccaceae archaeon
AGACGTCCTCGTGCCAGCGGGGATGAGAAGGACCGATCTGGACCTTCCTTCTTTGCCAGAGAGGGAGGTCGTGAAGCATTACGTGAACCTCAGCCAGATGAACTACGGCGTGGACAACGGCCTTTATCCGCTCGGTTCATGCACGATGAAGTTCAACCCCAAGTACGCCGATTACTTGGCGTCCTTGACGACGGCTAACTGCATCCACCCCTTGCAGGCCGAGGAGACGGTGCAGGGGGCGCTGCAGATAATGCACGAGCTGGAGCTGGCGCTCTGCGAGATATCAGGCATGGACGCGGTAACATTGCAGCCGGCCGCCGGCGCGCACGGCGAGTTCACCGGAATGCTGCTGACCAAGGCGTATCACGCCTACAATGGCGAGGACAGGGACGAGGTGGTCATCCCCGATTCGGCGCACGGCACCAATCCTGCAAGCGCGGCCATGACCGGCTACCGGGTGGTGGAGATCCCCTCCGCGAAGGACGGCAGCGTGGACCTGGATGCGCTAAAGGCCGCCATGTCCGAGCGCACCGCGGCGCTGATGATCACCAACCCGAGCACGCTCGGCATATTCGAGAGCGAGATCCAGGAGATCGCGAGCATCGTGCACGGCGCCGGAGCGTTGCTCTATTACGATGGAGCGAACCTGAATGCCGTCATGGGCCGGACGACACCGGGGAAGATGGACTTCGACATCGTGCACTTCAACCTGCACAAGACGTTCGCGACGCCGCACGGCGGCGGAGGGCCCGGCGCCGGGCCGGTCGGCGTGAAGAAAAGGATCGGGCCGTTCCTGCCGGTCCCGAGGATCGTCCTCAGGGATTCCAAGTACGCACTTGATTACGACCGGCCGGAGAGCATCGGCAAGGTCCGTTCGTTCTATGGCAACTTCGGGGTGCTGCTGCGCGCCTACGCCTACATCCTCAGGATGGGGGGCGATGGTCTGCGGAACGCCTCCGACCGGGCGGTGCTCAACTCGAACTACCTCAAGAAGCAGTTGATGGACGTCTACCCGCTACCGTTCCGGGAGCTGAGGAAGCACGAGTTCGTGGTGAGCGCGAAACCTCTGAAGGATGAGAAGGGGATAAGGGCGCTTGACGTAGCCAAGCGCCTACTGGACTACGGATACCACGCCCCGACGATCTACTTCCCGAGCTTGGTGGAGGAGGCGCTCATGATCGAGCCGACCGAAACTGAGACGAAGGAAACGCTTGACGAGTTCGCTGCGGTCATGAAGCGCATTGCCGCGGAGGATCCGGAGGTCGTCCGCTCCGCGCCGCACAACACGGCGGTCAAGAAAGTGGACGAGGTCTTTGCCGCCAAGGAAGCGATCCTGAGCTATCGGGCATACAAGAGGAGAGGGGCTGGCACCAAAGAGTAGCGCCGAACCCCTCGGCGAACATGTCCTCTGCTCAGGGTACTATCTGCATGAACTTGCCGACCTTCTGCTTCAGCGCCGCGTCGTACACTAGCTTCGCCGTCACGCAATCCTGGACCGCCAGGCCCGTCGAGCAGAAAACGGTGACGACGTCTTTCGAATCTCGCACGGTCTTCAGACCGGCGACGACCTCGCCGATCTCCGCGTAGACGTCCTTCCTCGAGAAGATGCCGGCATGCAACGGCACGTTGATCTCACCTGAATGCGAGGCCTGCTCCCAATCGTCGATGACCACGCGCGACCGCCTCAGGATCATCGGGTCCAGCTCCTGCTTGCCCGGCGCGTCCGCCCCGATGCAGTTGATATGCGTGCCGTTCCCGACCCACTGGTCCATGACGATCGGCTTCCTGGATGGCGTGGCGGTGACCACGATGTCGGCGCCGACCACGCACTCTTTGGGCGACGGAACTGCCTCGATCGGCCCCAGCTCGCCCTTGTACTTCCTGCCGAAATCGCGCGCCAACTCCCAGCCGCGCTCCGGAAGGGCATCGCACACGCGTACCGCCTCAAAGGCGCCATACTGAGTCATGAGCGCCAGGATCTGCGTCCTCGCCTGGCTGCCGGCGCCGACGATGCCCAGCACCTTCGGATTCTTCCTTGCCAGGTACTTCGATGCCACGGCGCTCGCCGCCCCGGTGCGCATGGCGGTGAGGATGGTCGCGTCCATGAACGCCAGCGGCGCCCCGGTGCTCGGGTCGACCAGGAGCAGCGTGCCCATGACCGTCCTCATGCCATGCTCCTTGAAATTGTCCGCGTGCACGTTCACGATCTTCACGGCCGAGATGCACATGTCCTCGACGTAGGAGGGCATGGTGCGCAGATCGCCCTTGGAATAGTCCATGTAGACCTTCGGGGGCATCTGCACCTTGCCCAGGCCCTTGTAGCGGAAGGCGATCTCCACCGCACCGATCACGTCTTTCATATCCAACAGCTTCTCTACTTGCTTACCAGTCAGGATGAGAGTCTTGACCACCGTCATTGGAACCCTGCCTTCGGGGGAATCCCTTGCATTGCTATATGCGGTTTTGGCCAGACAGCGGTTCTCATGGCAGGACATATCATACCGACGCTGCCGGTGAGAAGCGAGGCTTTTTGTCCCTTCGGGCCATAGCTGAATACATGAGCGCCATGGCTCAGGTGGAGAAGGACTCGTTGGTGGTCGGAGCTAGCGCGGCCGCGGCGAGCGCGAAGAGAGGCTTGTTCGTGGTCCTCGAAGGCATCGACGGCAGCGGCAAGAGCTCGGCGGCAAAGGGCATTTTCGAAGCCCTTGCCAGAGAGATGCCGGGGAGGGTCGTTCTCACCTCCGAGCCCACCGATACCTGGCTGGGGGATTGCGTCCGCCGCGCGAACAAGGAGGGGCTGAGCGGCACCACCGAGGCCTTGCTGTTCGTGGCCGATCGGGCCGAGCACAGCCTGAGGATCGCCCAATGGCTCGGAGAGGGGAAGGTCGTCATCTGCGACCGGTACTTCGCCTCGACCGTGGCCTACCAAGGGGCAGCGCTCAAGACATCGATGGGCGAGAAGAACGCCATCGAATGGCTCAAGATGGTCAACGAGCCGATAATCGTCCCGCCGGATCTCACGCTACTGTTCACCATCCGGGCGGAGATGGCGATGGAGCGGGTCAGGCAGCGCTCGGGGGTCAGCAAGTTCGAGAACCTGGATTACCTACGGGATGTGGACCTGGTGTACCGCTCCCTGTGCATGGACGACCCGAATTACATCACCATCGACGCTTCCAGACCTCTCGCGCAGGTGATACAGATCGCGCTGGCGGCCATCAGGGCGAAGCTTTAAGTCGATTTTAAGGAATGAAGGCGTCATGCATCCGTCGGAGAGCCTGAGGGGCAGCAGGAGCAAGACCCTCTCTGGCAAGCGGATCGTCCTTGGGATCACGGGCAGCATAGCTGCCGTGGAGTGCTTCGAGCTGGCGCGAGAGCTGATCCGGCACGGCGCCAACGTCCAGGCAGTCATGAGCGAGGAGGCCATGAACCTGGTAACGCCCTGGGCGATGGAGTTCGCCACCGGCAACGAGGTCATCGACGTGATCGATGGCCGGGTACAGCACGTCTCGTTGTTCGGGGACGTGCCGGACAAGGCCGATCTCCTTCTCATCGCGCCCTGCACCGCCAATACCATCTCCAAGATCGCCTGCGGGATCGACGATACCCCGGTGACGACCATGGCGACGACAGCGCTTGGGTCGAAGGTTCCGATCATCATCGCTCCGGCGATGCATCTCACCATGTTCACCAATCCGATCATCCAGCAGAACGTCGAGAAGCTCAGGCAGGTCGGGATCGAATTCCTCGGCCCCAAGGTGGAAGGCAAGAAGGCCAAGATCGCTGACAACGCCGAGATAGTTATGGCGGTCCAGCGTCGCCTCGGCAAGAACGACCTCCTTGGGAGGAGGGTCCTAGTGATCGGCGGCTCGTCGGAGGAGCGGATCGACGAGATGCGCCTGATCACCAACCGTGGAACGGGGGAGACGGCCATCGAGCTGGCCCGCGCCGCCTATCAACGCGGGGCGGAGGTGGAGCTGTGGATGGGCCGGTGCTCCGTGCCGTTGCCGACGTTCCTGCCGGTCCGCAGGTTCACGACGGTCGAGAGTTTGCTGGAGATGGTGGACGATATCGACCACGAGATCGTCCTTGTCCCGGCCGCGTTGGCCGATTACGCTCCCGAGCCCCAGCCGGGCAAGATCCCGTCGGGGAAGAAGGAGCTGACTCTAAGCATGAAGGCGGTGCCTAAAGTGCTGGAGGCGATCCGCAAGAAGAAGGTCAAACTGATAGCGTTCAAGGCCGAGCATGGAGTGGGCGAGGCGGAGCTGGTCAAGCGCGC
>JACXTO010000001.1 GCA_016919565.1 Methanomassiliicoccaceae archaeon
ATTCTGCAGGTTGGCCCTCATGATCTGAAAGTAGTCCATCCCCGCGTGGACCCCTGATCGGCCATGGACCCCGTCCAGCACAAGCACCTGGGTACCGGTCTCCTGAGCAATGGTCTCGATAACGGCATCGGAGTAGACCGGTTCCGAATAAACGTAATGCAATTGCAGCTGGTCGATCAGGTTGGTCAACCTTATCAGATCCTGAGGCGTGGGTTGCTGGTCGCCAGATATCCCGATTGCGCCATTGGCCTCGAAATGATATCGGGCCGCCATGTAGCCAAACCCCTCATGCGTGGTGATTATGACGTTCTTGGTCCGATTGGCCAAACCGGCAACGAATTCGCTGTTAAGCATCTCCAGCCTGAGGTTGAGATTGGCGGAATTGGCCTGATAATATGTTGCATTCCCCGGGTCTGCGGCAATGAACGCTGAAAGGATGTTGTTGACCTGGACCTTGGCGGTCAGTGGGTCCATCCAGAAATGCGGGTCGATCAGACCGTGTTCGTGCTCCGCTTCCGTGCCCAACGGGGCCTGGTAGGTGACGAATCTCAACTCGGTCACGGTCGAGGGGGAGAAGGAGACTATATAGGTTATCCCTGCATCCAGCTCATAGAAATTGGATGCCGCGAATTCAGGATACCATGTCAGAGGTCCGAAAACCAGTTCTGGCATGACAAGAGTACCATTCGGATGAAAGAACGAGAATGAAACGTTCTGGTCAACGAAGAACCGGTAATCGGCGGTCTCGGCGATGCCCATTCTTAAGTATCCGCCCCGGCCGCCTGGAACGTCAGGTAGGGTGACATTAAACGAAGCAACGCCAAAGGGTATCGTTATGGCCGAAGCGGCTATGGCGGAGCTGGTCAGGCTGACATTCGGGCCAGAGATGAGTGTCTGGGCGGCAGCCTCATAAGGTACCATGACCGCATCAGAAGGCAACGGTTCCACGTTCTCGCTAGTGTCGACCAAGATCAGCGACGGGTTGTCGGCCGCCGAAACGAAGCTCTGTATCCAGGGTTCGAAGCCCTCACCGTTGTAAACCAGCACCTTCGCCTTGCTGACGATCATGAGATCGACGGGGGTGGGTTGGAATGAATGCGGTTCGACGTTATCTGGTATGAGAGTGTGGACATCCACCCTATCGCCGCCGATCTGGCTGGAGAAGTAGTAGAGCGGGTAGAAGCTGGCCACAACTTGCATCTTGTTCGAATCCGAGCTCCCGACCCCCAACAAGGTGAAGCCGAGGATCGCGGCGCCTAGCATCATGGCCACGATTATCATCGCCGCGATTGTCTTCCTCGCTGATTGGTTGGGCTTTGCCATTTGGTCTCTGAAAAAGAGAGCATTAATAACATTTATATCATTTGTTATTAACTTTGCCTCATTCCAGCCAGTCTTTTTAATAATCCCGGGACGACCAGTATCTCATTCTCCCTTGACCACGGGATATCCCGCCGCCTCCCAAGCCGACACCCCTCCCAAAATGTTCACGACATTATCGTACCCATTCCTTTCCAGGATCGCCGCTGCCATTGCTCCTCTATGACCAACGCTGCACATCGAGGCTATCAAGCGATCTTTCGGGAGCAAAGCGAGATTCTTTTCTAGTTCGCCGACGAAGATGTGCTTCGCTTCCCGTAGGTGGATCTTGACCCATTCATGGTGCGGTCGAGGATCCAGAACAATGACGTTCTCATTTGAATCGAGCATGTCCTTCAACTCCATAACCGACGCCGTCCTGGTAGTCTTGAACGGCATACTACTTTGACACCATTGAAGCATCCCGCCCCAGAGATAACCGGCGATGTTGTCGTAGCCCATTCTGGTTAGGGTCCTAACCGCTACCTCCACATGCACTGGGTCATCGACCACGAGCAATAAGGGCACGTCGTAAGGCAGGAGCCACCCAGCATAGGAGGCCAGGCCAGCCATCCAAATGCTGTCCGACCCCTCGATGTGGGCACCGGCGAAGGCGTCGGCCGTTCTCGTATCCACGATGATCGCCCCGGCTGACTGGTATTCCGCGAAAGCCTTGGGCCTCAGCGGGATCGGGTCCGGCATCCCGGACATGGTTGGGCGCGTAGACAGGTTCATCACCTCCATCCTGCGGAAGTAGGGGGGGCGATCCAGACGCTCCCGAACCTTGTGATCGATGAAGTCTGCTTTGTTCAGGTGGAGAAGCGGGTTGCTATGCTTCTCGATCCCAATGGTGGTGAACTCCCTCTCGCTGATATCGCTCCCACACACTGACCCTGCCCCGTGCGCCGCAAAGAGCAATACGCCGTCTCCCAGGGCCAGGATCCTTTTATGAATGCTGTCATGCAAGAGGCCGGCCAATCTCGCGGTCTGGTCCTTCCCGGCCAGGTCGGTCCTGCCAACATCTCCTGCAAAGATGGCGTCACCAGTGAAGACGGCAATGGACCCAGGTCCGGGAGAGTCCTCGTGAAGCACGTACGACATGCTCTCATCGGTGTGGCCAGGGGTATGCAGCGCTGTCAGCCTCATTCCACCCATTTGGAATCGCTGACCATCAACCAAGGTCGTTCCATACTTCCATTCCAGGCCAGGGCCATGGAATATCTCCGCCCCGGTGCGCTCAAAGAGCTCCAACGACCCCACGACGAAATCCTCGTTCCGATGGGTCTCGAGGATATGCGAGATCCGAACGCCCGCCTTCCTGGCGAGGTCCAGATAGACATCGCAATCGCGCCTTGGGTCGATCACCGAGGCGGTACCTTCGTTCGCAATGAAATAGGAGAAATGTGCCAGACCTTCCGAAACCACCTTTATTATCGACATTGTTACCCCTGGATGCCAACCAATCAATCAGCCCTGCCTTTGTATCTATTTCAATGCGTACCTCAAAAAGATGCCGCTCCCTAACCTCGCGAGGCGTCAATTTTGAGCATATGGCCGGTGCTAGCCGGTCAAAAAAACTTGGCAAAAGATTAAGGTAATGACCTTCTATTGTTGCCCAGAAAGCGGGATGGGGTTCTTATCAAGGTTCTGTTGTCCACGCCGCCAGGCAAGACCCTGGAAAAATGGCCACCACTCGGCCTGCTATATATTGCTTCCAATATCAGAGAGAACAGAAGCGATGAGGTCGTGGTCATAGACGCGTTCTGCGAAGGACTTTCCCAAAAGAAGCTCGTGGAGCGGATGGCCAAGGAGAAGCCAGATGTGGTCGGCCTCAACTGCTCCACGCATACGTTCCTTGAGGCGATCAATGCGCTTCAAGAAGCCAAGAAAGCGTTGCCAGAGAGCAAGATCGTGCTTGGCGGGTATCATGCCACCTTTGCTTCCGAGAAGATCCTGGCGGAATACGGATTCGTGGACTACATTATCAAGGGAGAGGCGGAGCATGCGATGGTGCAATTGCTGGACCGACTGGAGAAAGGCAAGAGCCCAGAGGACGTCACCGGCATCAGCTTCCGCCAAGATGGCAGGATCATCAATAATCCGCTCAGCCTGGTTTCAGAGCTGGATGCGTTGCCTTTCCCGGACCGTTCCTTGCTATCAAACATAGATTACGGATACTCTTTCCAAGGGATCCCATTGACATTTGGGAAATTCACGACCCTCTCCACGTCCAGGGGGTGCCCCTTCCGTTGCACCTACTGCTCGTGCGCCGCCTTCTCCCTGAGGAAATGGAGGCCGAGATCGGCCGAGAACGTGGTCGAGGAGCTTGAGACCGTCCATGAGCAGGGGTACAAGAACTGCGTGATCGTGGACGACAATTTCACTCACAACCCCAAGCGGACCGAGGAGATATGCGATCTCATCATCGAGCGGAACATCGACATGCAATTCTATTGCGAAGGCAGGGTGGACGGGGCAAGCTACGAGCTGATGAGGAAGATGAGGAAGGCTGGCATCAACGTCATCTATTTCGGGGCGGAGAGCGCCGACGAGAAGGTCCTCGACTACTACAAGAAGCACATCAATCCGGAGAAGACGCGAACGGCGATCGCAAACGCAAAGAAGGCCGGCATGCTGGTGGTGACCTCCTTCATCGTCGGGGCGCCGGTGGAGACGAGGGAGGCCGTCCAACGCACCTTCGATTTCGTAAGGTCGACCAGACCGCACGGGGTGCAGGTGAACGTCCTGGACTGTCTGATAGGCACGAGCATCTGGGAGGACCTGGAGAAGAACGGTTCGCTGGGGCGTGACGATTGGAAGAGGAACCATCGCATCTATGAGTACAACAAAGATGGGTTCTGCAAGGAAGAGCTGGAAGGCTTTGTCAAGGAGGCCTACTCCAATTGGCTCAAGGGATGGTGGAGCAGGGAGGGGATCGCGGACATTTTACGGATCCTCAGCAAGAACAAGACGGCGAGGCGCGTGGTCGTCTCGAACCTGATGAATCCGGCTGTCAGGAAGCTGATATTCAATGGGATGAGGGGGTTCGAGCCGCCAAAGGAGCTGCCCAAGCCAGAGACGAGCACTAGTCCGTGAATTGGGCATTGGGATCCTTGAGCCCTGAGCCAGTTATCAGCAGCACTGTCGTCTCATCTTCGGCGATGTCCATCGACTTCAAGGCGGCTGAGGCTGCAGCAGACGCAGGTTCAGCGAAGACCCCTTCTCTGCCAAGCTCCCTGATAGCATCGATTATCTCCTTTTCACTCACCGAGACCGCCTCCCCCCCGGAACGCTTGATAGCGTCCAAGGCCGAGTAGGCGTTGAACGGGACCTTCACCATTATCGCAGATGCAACAGTATGGCACTCTTCCTGAGGTACGACCTCCCCTCCGGTCCGCCAGGCGTTCACTATCGGAGAGCATTCCTCAGCTTGCACCGCGATCATTCGCGGCAACTTGTCCACGACATCCAGTGATTTCAATTCCTCGTATGCCTTGAAGATCGATGTCAGCATTCCGCCAGTGCCCGATGGGACGATTATCCGGTCCGGGACGCCGATGGATTCGAACAACTCAAAGCCTACGGTCTTGAGCCCCTCGAGGAACAAGGGGTTGAGTCCAGTAGAAGCAAGATAGACGTGCTTTTGGTCCCTTTCCATCTCCTCGATCGACCGTTCCACCGCCTTGCTGAAGGGTCCATCAACGCGGATCAGGTTGGCACCGTATGCCTCTATCTGGGATACCTTTTCCCGCGGTACTTCCCTCGGTATGAACACCCTCGCCTCGAGGTTCGCGTAGGCGCAATAGGCCGCTA
>JACXTO010000056.1 GCA_016919565.1 Methanomassiliicoccaceae archaeon
CTCCCTATCCTGGCGGTGCAGCAGCTGCCAAGGGTGGGGTTGTTCGCCCATTAAAAGGGATCGTGAGCTGGGTTTAGACCGTCGTGAGACAGGTTTGTTGCTTTTTGGTGGAAGTGTATAGATGCCTGACGAGAAGGATCCTTTAGTACGAGAGGAACGGGGATCCGCTGCCTCTAGTTTATCAATTGTCTGGTAAGGCATTGTTGAGCAGCCACGCAGCAGTGGATAAGAGCTGAAAGCATCTAAGCTCGAAGCCACCTTGAAAAAGAGGCATCGCAGCGCTCGTAAATGACGAGTTTGATAGGACCGGGGTGTAAGCATCGAGGGTTCGCCCGAGGTGTTCAGCCTGACGGTTACTAAAGTTGTATTAGCCATTACTTCGGCTTTGCAATACCGGTTACGCCCGAAACGGCTTAACCGTCATACAGGATCGTGTGAATACCTTCTCATCTTTTCCAATCCTTTCCAATATCTTCACTATTTCTTCTATTGAATTGATCGTAGAATTGGCATTGCCATCAGCATCGATGTGATTGCGGTCGATGCGCAATGCATCATTGCTGAAGTTGTCATATCCAGTGATAATTCGCATCAACGTCACGAAGATAATATACGAAGTGGTTCACTTATCTGAATAACTGAGATAGACAAACGGAGAATGAAACAATGAGCGACGAAGTGCCGGAGAATCTGAGGAAGGTCCTTGACACGCACCCTTGTTTCAATGAGAAAGCCTGCAAGGACTTCGCTCGAATGCATATTCCAGTCGCTCCGGCATGCAACGTTCAATGCAACTACTGCAATCGCAAGTACGACTGCACCAACGAATCCAGACCAGGCGTGACGAGCGACGTTCTTTCACCCGAAGAATCGGTGGCAAAGATCCGCTACGTGAAGACGAAGGTGCCGAACCTCAGTGTCATAGGGATCGCCGGACCAGGGGATCCATTGGCGAACGAGAACACGTTCAAAGCGCTGGAATTGATCGGCAAGGAATTTCCTGAGATGACGTTGTGCCTGAGCACCAACGGGCTCAACTTACCGAAGAACGTTGATCGATTGAAGAAACTCAACGTGAAATTCGTAACGGTCACAATTAATGCGATAGACCCGAAGATCGCGGCGAAGATGTATCAATTCGTCGTCTGGGAAGGCAAGGTCCTAAAGGGCATCGAGGCGGGAGAAATGATGATCAAGAACCAGCTCGAAGGCGTTCGCCTTGCCGCTGAGGCGGGGATGCTGGTCAAGGTCAACACCGTCATGGTGCCTGGAGTGAACGCCGATGGCATTCCAGCCGTGGCGAAGAAGGTCAAGGAGCTCGGCGCATATATCGTCAATATAATTCCTCTCATCCCAGTGCCTGGAACTGTCTTCGCCGAGCAAAGAGCGCCGACGCCCCGCGAGAGGAAGGAGCTACAAGACATCTGCGAGCCGAAGATCAAGCAGATGCGCCATTGCCGCATGTGCCGCGCCGATGCCATTGGACTGCTTGGCGAGGACCGGTCCTCGGAGTTCGCGCACTATTCCTGCGGAATGGAGGAGCCGCCGGCCAGCGTTCCGTTCACCATCGAAATGGAAGGCCAGACAAGGTACAAGGTGGCGGTGGCGAGCAGCGACGGCCGATCGGTCGATCAGGGCTTTGGCCAGACTGATTCATTCTATTCATACCAGGTTGAGGAAGGCAGCCTGGTGCAGCTGGGCAAGGTTCAGGTGGAAGCGAGATTGGACGAGCCAGTGGTCGGTGTGGGTCACCGCAGAAAGCTTGAGGACATGGCAAGCGCATTGAAGGGCTACGACGCGGTCGTCGCCACCGAGTTCGGAGAGCGAGCGGTCCAATCGCTGAAGGAGAAAGGGATTGCGGCCTTCCAAATGAAAGGCGAAGTAGAGAAGGCCGTTCTGGAAGCGGTCGACAACGTTTACAAGAAGAGAGCGGCGACGTTCGAGTGAGGAAGATGCGCGCATCCGATATGACCGTCAAGTGCTTGGAGTCAGAGGGCGTCGAGAGGATATTCGGCATCCCTGGCGAGGAGAACATGGACCTCATGGACTCGCTCATCGATTCCAACATAGAGTTCATCCTCAGCAAGCACGAGAACTCGGCGGCGTTCATGGCCGGGGCCTGCGCCCGCCTGACTGGCAACCCCCATGTCTGCCTTGCCACTTTGGGACCGGGGGCGACCAACATGGTGACCGGCGTCGCCGAGGCATACCTCAGCCACATTCCACTGATAGCGATCACAGGCCAGGTAGGAGCGGAGCAGGCGTACGCGCCGCGAAAGCAGTTCCTCGACCTGGTACAGCTTTACAAGCCAGTAACGAAGGAAAGCTTCAGCATGCGCACCGCCGCCAGGATCCCGGTGCAGATACGACGTGCCTTCGACATCGCCGCCTCGGAGAAGCAGGGGCCGGTGCACATCGAGCTGCCAGAGGACGTGATGAAGGCCAAGGTCGAAGGGGAGCCTCTCAAGCGAGCCGAGCGGGAGACCATGAAGTTCCAACGAGGCACCCTGGACAGGGTCCGTACCTTGCTGGAGAGGTCTGAGACGCCGATAGTCTTCGTCGGCCCGGGAGTGATAAGGCTGAAGGCGGTGAAGGCCTTCCGCAGTCTGGTGGAGGCTTGGAACCTTCCCGTGGTGCATTCCTGGCATGGCAGCGGGATCATCCCCTACGATGACCCATCATCCCTGAACACGGTCGGATTGCGCACCCGCGACACCGTCAGAAAGGCGTTCGAGGAGGCCGACCTGATGATATTGATCGGCTACGATCTTCCCGAATTCCCGCCGACGTTCTGGAACGTCGGAAAAAAGAAGAACGTGGTGGTGTTGGACGCCGTTCCGGCGGAGCATGTCCCCAATTTCGAGCCGGACATCCAGGTCGTGGGGAACATCATCAATATCATGACGTCGCTCACGCACAAGGCGAAGCGAAAAAAGCCGTGGGCCAAGGGGCACAAACAATGGCTGGAGGACTGCCTGGGCCGCTGCCCTGACGACAAGTTCCCAGTGAAGCCGCAGCTCATCGTGAAGGCGGTGCGCGATTCGCTGGGCAAGGAGGACATCTGCATCAGCGATGTCGGCGCTCATCTCCTCTGGCTCGCCAGGCTTTATCCCGTTTACAGGGAGAACACATTGCTCCTGACCAACGGACTTATTCCGATGGGCATCAGCGTGCCTTCCGCGATTGGGGCAAAGCTCATCAAGCCCGAGAAGAAGGTCGTGGCCGTTTGTGGCGATGGTGGATTCGCCATGTGCGGTCCCGAGCTGGAGACGGCAAAGCGTCTAGGGACCAACTTCGTGACGGTCATCTTCAATGACTGCGGCCTGGGTCTCATTCGCTACAAGAACCAGAAGATGTACGGCCGCTCGAATGGGACGGAGTTCGGAAGCGTCGATCACATCAAGTTCGCAGAATCCCAGGGTGCAACGGGATATTGCGTCTCCTCTGCGCGGGAGCTGGGCGAGGTATTGAAACGCTGCCTGAAGGACGACGAGCTGGCCGTGATCGATTGCCCGGTGGACTACAGCGAGAACAAGGATCTGTTGTGACCTCGCCTATAATTATCTGGCTCGGCATAAAAACGGCAAGGTTCATATAAGGACCTCAACTTATGCGTCCCCATGAGCGGACCTGACCCCGCCGAGTTCAACCTCAAGTTCTTCGCTGACAATCATTTCGTTCGCAGGCAATGCCCCAAGTGCAGTCGGCATTTCTGGTCGCAAGGGGATTGGGAGACGTGCGGCGAGCCGCCTTGCGAGGAGTACACCTTCATCGACAACTCGCCGATGAAGAGGAAGCTCAGCCTTCACGAGATGCGCGAGGAGTATCTTTCATTCTTCGAATCGCGAGGGCACAAGAGGGTCAATCGCTATCCCATAGTGGCGCGCTGGCGCGACGATGTGTTCTTCACTCAAGCCTCGATCTACGATTTCCAGCCCTGGGTGCTGAACGAGGTCATCGAGCCGCCCGGAAACCCGCTGACGATATCTCAGACCTGTGTGCGGTTCAACGACATCGACAACGTCGGTAAGACCGGCCGGCACTTCACGTTCTTCGAGATGTGCGCCCACCACGTCTTCAACAAGAAGGACAAGTTCATCTACTTCAAGGATCGAACGGTCGAACTATGCCATGAGCTGTTCACCGTTCGCCTGGGCGTCGACCCGAAGCGGCTGCGCTACATCGAGGAATGGTGGGAGGGCGGCGGCAACGCCGGTCCGTGCGTGGAGGTGATCATCGATGGGGCGGAGGTCGCCACGTTGGTCTTCATGATGTACCGCCAAGGCCCAGATGGCATGGTCCCGATGAACATGACCGTCGTCGATACTGGCTACGGGCTGGAGCGCATGGCCTGGGTGTCGCAGGGCAGCTCGTCCGCTTACGAAGCCGTGTTCGGACCGGTGGTGGAGGAGCTCAAGCAGAGGGTGGGCATCAGCACCAACACCAAGGTGCTCCAGGAGTACTCCAAGATCGCTGGCATGACCAACGCCAAGACCGCCTCCGACGTGAGACGGATTCGAGAGCAGACGGCGGCCAGGATCGGAATAACATACGATGAACTAATGAAGATCGTCACGCCGCTGGAGGACATCTATGTCATCTGCGATCACTCCCGCGCGCTCGCCATCCTGTTGAACGATGGCGTCGTCCCATCCAACGTCGACAAGGGCTACTTCGCGAGGATGCTGGTGCGGCGCGCGCTTCGCTCGCTCAGGTCCCTTGGCCTCAAGATAAAGCTGTCCGAGGTCGTCGCCATGCAGGTCGATTACTTCTCGCCGATCTTCCCGGAGCTCAAGGAGAACAAGGAGGACATCCTCAACATCATCCAGGTCGAGGAGGACCGTTATCACGAGACACTGTCCCGGGGCAAGACCCTGGTCGACCGGATGACCAAGGACCTGAAGAAGGGCGAGCGGATATCGGTCGAGAAGCTGATCGAGCTCTACGATTCGCATGGATTGAACCCTGAGATAGTCAAGGAATACGCATCCGTGCCAGTCGATGTGCCGGACGACTTCTACAAGCAAGTGGTAAGGAAGCATGAGAAGCCGGAGACCGAGCAGACCGAAACCAAGTTCGATTATCCTGAGAACCTTCCAACCACCCGGGCGCTGTACTATGAGGACGTCGACATTCTCGAGTTCGAGGGCAAGGTGCTGCAGCATATCAACGGCGGCGTGCTCCTCGACCAGACGGCCTTCTACCCTGAGGGCGGCGGACAGGAATGGGACGCCGGCGAGCTGGATGGCCAGAAGGTGACCAAGGTCATCAAGGTGAACTCATCCGTGCTGCATTTTGTTGCCGGGCCTCTGCCAGCTATAGGCAAGGTCGTCAAGGGCACGATCGACCGGGACCGAAGGGTCCGCCTGATGAGGCATCACACCAGCGCGCACATCATCAACGGGGTGGCAAGGGGGATGCTGGGCAACCACGTCTGGCAGGCGGGAGCGCACAAGTCCGACGTAGAGGGAAGACTTGACATCACTCATTACGAGAATTTGACCACGGAGCAGCGCGACCATCTGGAGAGGGAGGTCAACCGCATTATCCACGAAGATCTCAAGGTCAAGATCCAGTCCATGCAGAGGGACGATGCGGAGCGCCTGCACGGCTACAGACTATATCAGGGCGGGGCGGTGCCTGGCAAGGTCATCAGGGTGGTCGAGATCCTTGGCCTGGACGCGGAGGCGTGCGGGGGATTGCACTGCAAGACCACCGGCTTCGTTGGCGCGATAAGGATCAGGAAGACGAAGCGCATCCAGGACGGCATCGTCCGCATTGAGTACTCGTCCGGCATGGCCGCGGTCGAGGACATGCAGCGTGACAAAGGGATGGTCGAATCGCTCACGGAGAAGCTCAACTCTGCCGCCGACAAGCTGGTCGAGACGGCGGAAAAGCTGCAGTCGGACCTGCGCGAGCAGATGAAGAAGGTCGACATGCTGTCGCACAAGCACGACGAGGACATCGCCCGCTCCCTGCTGGCGAAGGCCACGAGCGTTGGAGACATCCGGCTGGTGGTCCACCAGACGCAGGAATGGGAGAACGGGGAGACGATATCCAAGGCGCTCACCGAGAACCCGAAGGTGCTCGCCATCATCGGCATCGCGGAGAAGAAGGCGAAGGTGCTCGTATCGCGGTCGAAGGACGTCGACGTCGACTGCCGCGTGCTCTTGAAGGAGATAATGAGCGAGCTCGGCGGAGGGGGCGGCGGCAAGCCGGAATTCGCCCAAGGGGGAGGCGGGGACGTCGAAAAGCTGCCCGAAACCCTTAAGAAGGTGCCAGATATCGTGCAGAGGCTCGTAGCGGAGAAGTGAGCGGCCGTTATCCCGCCCGACTCGCTTCCCGGAGCATCTGGTACCCCACCAAAAAGGGGCATGCAGGAAGGGAAAGCGTTAAATATGGTCTTGCGTGTAGGGGAGACGCTCCAATAAGAGAATACTCTATAAACCATTCATTTCAGAGATACGATTCAAACCGGAGGAAATACCTTGGCCGAGGAAGCCGCATCAAAGAAGGACAAGACCGAGAAGGGCGATCACTCTAAGGAAGAGCCTAAGAAGGGCGAGCCGAAGGAAGGCAAGCAGAAGAAGGAGAAGGGCGAAAAGAAGAGCGAGCCTAAGAAGGTAGAGTCCAAGGTGGATGAGAATTTCAGATACATCGTTCGTCTGGTCAACACTGACGTGGACGGGAACAAGCCGGTCATCATCGGCCTTCAGAGCGTGAAGGGCGTCGGCAGCCGGGTGGCTGA
>JACXTO010000057.1 GCA_016919565.1 Methanomassiliicoccaceae archaeon
AGGGCAGGTTCATCTGCAGCGCCTGGATGTTCAACCAGCCATGCTGGCGGATGCCGAAGAGGCGATCGTAGACCTGGTAGATCTCCCGGTCCTCGTGGTCCCAGACCTCGGTCTGGGGCAGCTCTAGCAACGGATGCATGCCCATGCCGAGCATCTTGATGCCTGGCCCCAGTTGGGCATGGAGCTTCTGCAGTCCAGAATAGATCATGCCCTCGAGTTCCATGACGTCCTTGGCGGGGACGGCAGGCACCAGCTCGATCACGTGCTTCTGCAGCTCCTTGGAGATATTGACCGGACCGAACGGGAACTCGTTCACGACGCTGCCGTGTATCTGCTGGATTATCCGATCGTTGATCGGCAATGGCCTGTAATCGCTATCGCTCAGGGAATACTCGTGCTCAGTCCCGATCGTCATCTAGCCGGCCTCCTTTGAGTCTCCGCTTCCTCCGTATCGCACTCCCTTATCATGCATGTTCCCCTATCGCAGTCACGACGAACCTCTCCTCAGCCCAGAAGCCCGACGATTATCCTCTCAAAAATATCTGGGTAGAGGTCCTCCTCTCCGCTCTCAAGCGACGGGTTGTCGTTCACCTCTATCACGTACATCTTGCCCTGACGCTCCTTGATGTCGACCGAGAACAGGCCGCTCCCGATCGCCTGGCTGGCCTGGATCGCCAGGTCGATCGCCTCGCCTGGTACCTCCTCCTCGCTGACCATCTCGATCCCGTAATAGGGGATCTCCTCGCTATCGACCGCCTGCACCTGGTCCGACTCGCGGGGCAGAACGTACCGGCTGGCGAAGAGGAACCTGCCGTTCAGCACCCCGATGCGCCAGTCCTCCTCGCTCTCGATGTATTCCTGCACCACCAGCTCATCGGCCATCTTCAAGTAGGCACGCGCGGTCTGGAGGAAGTCCTCCACCCGGTGCACCTTCTTGACCCGATTGGAATAGCTGGTCGATGGCTCCTTGAGCACGACCGGGGCTCCAAGCTGGTCGAAGTAAGCCGTTGCGTCCGCGGGAAAGATCTCCTTGCGGACCAGAAGCTCGGTGCGGGGGATGGGGACGTTGGCCCGCATCAGATGCAGGTACATGTTGACCTTGTCGGAGCAGATCCTTATCGCCTCTGGATTGTCGATAACTGGAATGCCATGCATGACCGCCATCCGCGCCGCCATGTAGCTGACGTTCAGGGGATCGGTCCTGCTCCGGATCAAGAGGGCGTCGAGCTTGGCGATCTTCTTGAGCTCGACGGGGAAGATGAAGTAGGAACGGTGACCGAGCGATTCGGCCACGTCCCGAAAGCGCATCAGCATGACCAATTTCTTGGAATAGCTCAACGTCTGCCGGTCCACGAAGATGCCGAGCGTGGCCATTCATCCCCACCTGCCGATGAATGCCGACGTTGAGATGGCTCGGTGACACCAGATCATAGGAACACAGCGCTCAAGGAGCGCTGAGAGCGCCCAGGCGACCCAGGATATTTATGCCTTCGCTTCTCAATCGAGGACCTCGACCGGCCGCACGCCTTTGGCTAATCCGGTCTGTTTCGGTCGCCTGAGACGACGGTATCCCAGATAGATCAGGCCGACCGCCACCGCTGCTAGCACCAGTCCAAGCACGCCCCATTCCCAGCTCCCGGGCAGCGGTTGCAGGAAGTCCAAACCGGGACCGGACGTTTCGTTGCCTTGCATGGTCTCGCCCGCACGGGCACTCATCCCCGAGATCGCCGCCAGAACGGCGATTACCGCCGCGGCCACCATCAGCCAACCGCTGGCGAAGACGATCACGATCTTGGTGTTCTCGCCCGGGCTGATGATGTCCCTTGCCTTCCAGGAGAGGCCATAATAGACGAATCCGTGATCCTCATCCCGCACCACGAACCCTCCCTCCTCGAGCTTCTTGAGATGACGGTGGACCGCCGCCTTGTCGATGCCCAGCGATTCGGCCAGCTGCGTCACTGTCCTGCGCTGCGGCCCCAACGCCTTGAGGATCTCGATGCGGCTGTCCGAGGCGAGTGCGAACAACGCCTGCTTGTCAAGCTCGACCTTCATCTTAGGCCCCTTAGGTTGGGAAAAAGGCGTGGGGAGGTTTAACCCCTTTGACACGTCCAAGCCATCACCTTACGGCCGCGACCCCGACCACTTCCCCCGCTCCCATCATGCAGGGGAAGAAGTACTCGTTCCATTCGTGGTAGACGAGCTCGTTCACAAGTTCAAATTCCGATGTCTGATAGGCGCGGATCGTGGTGTCCGTTACGGTGTAAAGGAAGTTTCCGATGTAAAGGGCGCGCATCAGGTACTCGTACTGAGGCACAACCAGCATCCCGGCGGTCTCCACCTGTGTCCCGTTGACCCTGAACAGGTAGGCAGCGGAGCTCATGTTCCATGTGAGGTTGTCGTAGCTCGTGATGGGCAGGACGAGCAAGCTGAGCTCCGGGTCGTACAGCACCGCCTTGTAGTCGTACAGCGCCTGGGTGTATGACCAACCTGGTACCGTAACGTTGGACGCCTCACTGGGATGCTCCGGGTCCGATATGTCGAACAGCGACACCTTCACGCTGCCATCGATCATTCCCACACCGATGAGGTGCTCCGCATCGACCGGGTGGAGGTAGGAGGAGAAACCGGGCACCTTCAGCTCCCCGACCAGGCGGGGGTGGGCCGGGTCGGACAGGTTGATCACGAACAGGGGATCGACCTGGCGGAAGGTGACCAGGTAGAGCGTGTCACCTACGAACCTGGAGGCATAGATGCTCTCGTTCAGCGCCAGGTCCTCCAGGCTACCGGTGACGTTGAGGTTGGAATCCAACACGTACACGCCGTTGCTTGAATCCACCCATCCCGTGGTCGTGGCCACCCTCAGGTAGCCGTCGCTCTCATCCATGGAGTACTGGTTCAGCAGCCAGCCGGGGACCTCGCCCCTCGCCGCCGGCACCATGGACAATCCATCGATGTCGATGCGGTAGATGGAGGTGGTGTACTGGGGTTCGCTGCTATCCGAGGAGACAACCGCCCCATCCATGATGACCGGCCCGCCTCCGACCATATTCTGATATGTCAGGAAGAGAGCGGATTGGGACATGTAGACCGTCGATGTGTAACCTGCCAGGACCGAGGTATGGTTGCTCGCCATCGCCTCGACGTCGACGACCATCAGGTTGACGAAGGAGGAGATGTCGCTGGAGCTCGGGTCGTAGTGGACCTTCGTCGCCGCCACGGTATTGCTGGTGTCGTTCTCGGTGATCTCCGGGCTCAGGAGCTGGCCATTGTCCCAGATGCATTGCTGGGTGAGAACGTACACGCAATCGCCGGTCATTCGCGTTGTGATCGGATATCCGGAGATGCCGTAGGTCTTGAGCAAAGCTGGATGCTCGATATCTGTCAACGAGAATACCGCCACCTCGGTCTTCTCCTCCGGCATCCGCCAGATAGTCGAGGTCAACGGGGCGTTATCGCTGTAATTGTAGTATTGGTATGGGCCAGCCACGCTGGCGACCACGATCAGCTTCTGCTGGTGGATGTAGATCCCATTTATCCATACGGAGTAATGCTGGTCCAATCCCAGGGCTTCGGTCATGCTGATCTTTGATACGTTGGAAAGGTTGCTTGCTAGGTATGCGTTGATGATGCTCACGCTGTCGGACGAGATCACGTAGAAGTACTGCCCGTCCGTCTTTATGCTGTCCGCCTCGTCCACGCCCTCCACTTGGACGTTGGTGTCGGAATGGCGCACATCGCTAAGGGCGCCCGCCTCGACCTTGTCGCTGAATCCCGCCTCAGCGCCACCGTTCCAGGCCGGGTCATGACTGGTCTCGCCGAGGAACTGTCTGATCTGGTTGTAGCTGTTGAACGACGGCAGGACACCGCCCTGGTTATCAAAAGGGTCGGGGTTGATGAACACTGAAAGAGCCCCGGCCAAGAGGACGGTCGCCACCATCAGCGATGCGATTGCTAGGAGGCCTTTTCTCTGCATATTCTCAGAGTATAATCGCCGTTGCCCATATCTAAATGACTTTTCCGTTGACTTGGCGGTCAATTGCCATGAAACACAGTAAGCGCTAGGACTTTAGGTACTGACCATGAGTTAGGACAATGTTTATCTAACGACGCTCTAGTACGAACGTAATAGCGAACCGCAATGCCCCATGACATTGCGTGGAGCAAGGGAAAGAGAGGTCGGAATATGGAGGAGAGCAGGGTCGGAGGAGGAGGCCACACTGGCCTCACCGTTGGCTTCGTATTGATAGCCGCAGCCGTGGCCATATTGGTCGGATGGGCCACCAACAATTGGTTCTATCTGGTGCCAGTCCTACTACTGGAACTGGGAGCTTTCGTGCTCCTGCTTGGAGCTATTTCCAAGCCATCGCACGACCACCAGGGAAGGTCTTGGACGATCTACATGCTCTTCTGGGGAGGATTGATGGCGATGATCGGTGGCTTGCTGCTGATCAACGACGTATTCCCCAATAACGTTCCGATATTGATCGCGGTATTCCTGATCTTTGCGGGGGCGATCGCCATCCTGGCCTACCTCATGAGGTCTCGATGATAGTATCCCATCGCCCCGGCTGATGGAAAAAGGAGAAATGCTTTAAGTCAATGCCTTTCTGGCAGGTAAGAGGGAATAGAAATGCATCCGATGACCGAGGCCAATCTGCACAACGCTTGCACGGGAGAGAGCTTGGCGCACATGCGCTACCTGATATTCGCCGCCAAGGCGGAGAGAGAGAGTTTCAAGAACACTGCCAGACTTCTAAGGGCCGTTGCGTTCGCCGAGCAGGTCCATGCCACGAACCATTTCACGCGCATGCCCCGGGCCGCTGCGCCGATGGCAGGAGAGGCACCATTCGGCCTGGGGAGCACCTCCCAGAACCTGCAGTTCGCAATCGATGGCGAGACCTTCGAGATAAACGAGATGTATCCAGTCTATATGGAGACGGCGATCTTCCAGGGTGAGAAGGCCGTCGTGACGTCCTTCGATTGGGCCCTGCAGACCGAGAAGGTCCATCAGAAACTGTTCATGGACGCGAAGGCCGCGGTCGACCAAGGGAAGGACTGGAAGCCCTCCAAGGTCCAGATCTGCGAGACCTGCGGCTACACCATCGAAGGCGACGCCCCGGACAAATGCCCGATATGCGGGGCAAAGAAGGACGCTTTCAAGGAATTCTAGAATGCGTGGGAGCGGACGGCTACGAGAGCCGCCCGCCTCATAACTGCTTCCTATTGAACATGACCACCGCCAACACCAATAGGAAAATGGTGATGCTACCGGCGATCAGTATCGCGACTTACACCGGCGAATTGATGAGGAATATTGGTAGCACGACCAAGGCCGCGAGCTGATTCGCCCGTACAGCACCGCTATCACTCCGACGAGGATGCTTGGCGCGATCGCCCCGATCAGCACACTGGCGGAGCAGGCGATGCCGATCATGCACAGGGTGATGAGGATCGAATCGCTCAGTCCTTGCAGGAGCGCGCTCAGCGTGGCGCCGTTGACCAATAAATCGATGATCATCCCGACCGGCTCAGCATCTATACGAAAGATTATGAGCATTAATCCCCGATATGAAGCGGGCAAGACATGAACGAATCCAACGACCTAAGAGACCTGGTGCAGAAGCGCAAGTTCCTCTTCTTCGGAGGGAAGGGGGGCGTCGGCAAGACCACCATGGCCGCCTCCACTGCGCTCTGGCTGGCGGACCAGGGGTACAGCACCCTCATCGTCGCCACCGACCCCACCGTCTCCCTCTCGGCTATCTTCGAGCAGAACATCAGCGCGACGGAGATCACCCCGATCGACTGCTCCTGCCGGCTGAGCGGGCTCAACATCAACCCCAAGAAGGCGATGGGCGTCTTCCAAAGCCGAATGACTGGCATGATGGAAGGGATGTCCTCGCTCTTTGGCAGCGAGCTCCTCAGCACCCCCTGCACCGAGGAGATAGCGGCCTTCGACCAGTTCGTCAGCTACATGCAGGACTCGGACCACGACAAGGTGGTCTTCGATACCGCGCCGACCGGCCATACCCTTCGCGAACTCAGCATGCCGTTCGACTGGTCCGGCTACATTTCCAACCAGATCCAGAACCGGAAGGAACTGTCGGAGATGCTCGGCTTCGTGTACGACGAGAGCATGATCGACGATCTTAGGAAGGAGAAGCTGCGATACGACAACGCGATCAAGGGGCTGGCCGACCAGAGCACATCGGCCTTCACGCTGGTGCTCCTGCCGGAGAAGCTCCCGATCGAGGAGACCGCTCGGGCGTTCGAGGACCTGGGCGGCTTCGGGATCAAGGTGCCTGCCCTGATTATCAACGAGGTCATCCCGCCCGAGGTCCTGAAGGGCAATTGGTTCCTGGAGAAGCGGAGGGCGACGCAGGACCGCTATCTGGTCGAGATCCATCAACGCTTCAGCGGCACGATAAGGAAGGAGGTGCCGCTGCTGGAGACCGATGTGTATGGGATCGAGAACCTCAGGAAGATAGGAGGTCATCTCTATGACTGAGAAGATGCGCGTCATCCTGCTTTCCTTCGCTTGCTGCAATCCGAAGCTGGCGGTGCATGACCAGCAGTACCTGAAGGTCATCCAGGAGGCTTTGGAGCGGACCGGCCAGGAAGCTCAGCTTGACCTGGTGCATGTCACCGAGGCGATGATGTCGAAGAAGTTCGCCTTCATGTCCGAGATCATGCCCCTGTTCGACAAATACGGTTCGGCAATTGCGCCAGCCATCTTCGTCAACGAGAAGCTGGAGCTCTTCGGCGGCGTTCCGACGGTGGAGAAGCTGGTTGAGGTGTTCTCGAAATACCGCGATCCAGCTCCCTGAAGGGGCCCTGCGCCACCACAGCATCCCACGTCAGTAAGGTCTTGGGGGACGTAGCGCTTATCGAAACCTTTTATGCGCCCAGGAGGCATGGTCGACCGATGAATTCGAGTTTGAAGGAACAGCTGCGCAGGAAGTGCGCCTCCTTGGATATACCGATGGTTGGGGTCGCACCAGTAGAGCGCTGGGAGAAGCCACCATTCGAGCCCTGGGTGCCGAAGGATTTCTGGCCTCATTCGATCCTTCCAGAGGCGAGGTCGGTCGTGGTCATCGGCCTGCCGATCACGCTCCCGATCCTCGAGACCTCCCCCTCCATTTTCTACCATGAGCTTTACAAGAACGTCAACTCGCTACTGGACCAGTACACCTACCGCTTGGCGCTCTACCTGACCGAGAAGGGATTCCCGTCGATCTACGCGCCCAGGGATGCCTATGGCCACATCAGCCTGCTGAAGGACAAGCCGCTGGCATTCTTCTCCCATCGCCATGCGGCGTTCCTGGCGGGACTTGGCTCGTTCGGGGTGAGCAACATGGTCC
>JACXTO010000058.1 GCA_016919565.1 Methanomassiliicoccaceae archaeon
GCGATCGCCAAGGAATTCGACATCAAGATCGACCTCAAGGTGTTCGACAAGATATCGAGGCAGGTGCCTCATCTGATAAGCATCCGGCCGAGCGGTCCATACGTGATGAGCGACTTTGACAGAGCCGGCGGCATTCCGGCGATATTGAAGAGGCTCAGGACGAAGATATCTGACGAGCAGACTGTAAGCGGCAAGACGCTGTTCCAGATAGCCGACGAAGCGAAGGTGCGCGACGAAGAGGTCATCAGGCCGCTCGATCGGCCGTTCCACAAGGAAGGCGGGATCGCGGTCTTGTACGGCAACCTCGCTCCGAAGGGAAGCGTGGTCAAGCAGGCCGCGGTGAGCGAGAAGATGATGAAATTCACCGGAAAAGCCAAGGTGTTCGATTCCGAGGAGAGCGCCATGAAGGCGATCAAAGCCCGCAAGATAGTGCCAGGTGATGTCGTCGTGCTCCGCTATGAAGGTCCGATGGGCGGTCCGGGGATGCCGGAGATGCTTTCGCCGACCAGCCTCATCGCTGGCATGGGTCTATCCGATTCGGTCGCCTTGATCACTGATGGTCGGTTCTCCGGGGCGACGAGAGGACCCTGCATCGGCCATGTCTCGCCTGAGGCATTCGTCAAGGGGCCGATCTCCGCTGTGAAGAACGGGGACGGCATCCGCATCGACATTCCCGCCCGGAAGATAGAGCTCATGATCTCCGAGAGGGAGCTGAAGGAACGCCTGGAGAAGGTGAAGATCGTCGACAAGCGTCCAACCGGCATGCTGCTGAAATACCGGAAGCTGGTGAGCCAGTCCTCAGAAGGCGCGATCTGCCGCTGATTGGAGAGGATTCGGGCCATAATGCCACCGATTGAGCATGCCGGATAAGCAGATCGGAGGCATCGGTGCTGCCACGAAACCTATTTAATTCGCTGGGCGTTACAAGCTCACCAGTGGGCCGGTAGATCAGCCCGGAAGATCGCCTGCTTTGCAAGCA
The DNA here is from genome assembly GCA_016919565.1 of Methanomassiliicoccaceae archaeon. Lineage (GTDB taxonomy): Archaea > Thermoplasmatota > Thermoplasmata > Methanomassiliicoccales > UBA472 > FEN-33. The sequence goes on from JACXTO010000058.1 coordinate 980, forward strand.
GGAAGTCCGGGGTTCAAATCCCCGCCGGTCCACCTCTCCCTTTCTTCATGCTAGAACATCCAAGGCTTTTGATACAATCAGTACTGGATGTGTTTTCCTCGTTCGCATTTTCACCCTTTGCATCGGGCAGAAGCTGTCGGGTGTCACCGCATCTTATGCAAATCATTAAGTCTCTCTGAGCCTAGTTCGATAAGACCCATATGAAGTGTCCTAAATGCGGGGAGGAGATGGAACCAGGATTCATGATGGTGGAGGGGTATTCGGCTAATGCCAAATGGTACGGCAAAGAAGAGGAAAGGTTGATCCTGGGTGGGGAACTGATATATCACGGCAAAATGTGGGATATGGACTGGATCGAATCTCTCCGATGCCGCAACTGCAATGCGGTTACATTATTCTTGCCAAGGCTGAAAGCAAAGGCGGTAAAGGAAAAGGTCAAGACACGACCCCCAATCTGATGTAATTAACCATATCCCATAATCATCTCTTTTGGTGAGATTGTCTTATTGTGAGGTAGTAAGAGTGAGAGGAAGTGCTCACGGGAGGTATTCCATGTATCGGTCATCTCCTCTCTTCCTATCTCCCGACGGTCAGACGCTTTCCGCGAACGTCAATCGAACCTCTTTCACATCCCAAAGCGTCTCTATCTTCTCCTGTATCTCCTCACGGATGTTGGTCGCGAAGATGTGGTTCTCGGGCAGGTCTATAGCGATGCTGACCACGCCGTCGTTCACTTGGACGTCCTTGAGGAGGTTCGTACGGACGATGTCCAGTCCGGAGAGCGGGTTCATGACGCTCTTCAAGCGCCTCTTGATCACATCGACGGTGGTCGGAGCCTTCTCCTTTATCAGGCCGTGCCGTTCCTCGTAATTGGTGATCGCCTCCCGCAATCCTTCCACGGCAAGGACCGAGCAGTGCGCCTTGATCTTGGGCAATCCCCCCAGCTCATCCGATGCCTGTTGCCAGGATATCTCCTTGGCCTCGTCGATCGTCTTCCCCTTGGCCAGTTCCGTGATTATCGATCCAGTGGCGATGTTCGAGGCGCATCCGTATGACTCGAACTTGACGTCTTGGATCTTATGAGTGGATTCATCGACCTTCAGATAGACCGCGACCATGTCCCCGCATGCCGGGCTTCCTACCATTGCCTTTCCATCAGGGTTCTCGATCTTTCCGACGTTCCTCGGGTTCTTGAAATGCTCAAGCACTTTCTCGTTGTATGGGAATCGCATCTTTCCACTACTCCTTCAGCGGGCTGATCTTCCTCAGCCTGGCGATGATATCCTTCAGTGCCTCAACCACCGCATCCATCTCCTCCATCTTGTTGTATCGGCTAAGGCTGAAGCGGATTGACCCATGCGCCCTCTCGTGGTTCCCGCCGATGCCCATCATGACATGGCTAGCCTCGAGGGAACGACTGAAGCATGCCGATCCGGTGCTCACCTCGAAACCCCGCATATCCAGATGGAGCGTGATCGATTCGCCTTCGACGCGGTGGAAAGTGATGTTGGCGTTCTGCGGCGTCCTTTTGGTCGCGGACCCGTTGAGCGTCGTGAGCGGGATCTCCGCGAGCAGACGTTCTATCAAATGGTCCCTCATCTTTCGCAAACGCTCGTTCTCCTCGTCCGTTACAAGGCCAGCTGCTGCCGCGAATCCCATGATCCCGGGGATGTTCTCCAGCCCGGCCCTGCGGTCACCTTCCTGGAAGCCCCCATCCATCCACTTGGAGATCGGGGTCCCTTTTCTGATGTATAAGCCTCCCACCCCCTTCGGGCCATGGATGGTGTGCGCGGA
>JACXTO010000059.1 GCA_016919565.1 Methanomassiliicoccaceae archaeon
CTCATGCTGTCCAGATTCGGATATCAGGCCGAAGAGGGCATCGCGGAATTTTGGTGTGCTTACGGTTACATATCCCTCCCAATCGGCGATGGTCTCGTAGCTCATTTCGATCTGCAGTGCCTTGGTTAGTAACCGATGCAGTTCGGCAGCGTTCCTGATCTCCATGGTGAACCTAGGACTACCACATCTCCACACATAAAAAAAGAATGGCTTTGACAACCAACGTCGATTCCCACCATATCTAGTGGATGGGCGACGCTGTCGGGATGCGGCCAGTCATGAAACATACGTTCATGATGCTTCAATCATACTGCTTGCGATTGTCGATGATGGCGCGGGTCTTTGGCACCCAGCCCTTCTGATCCGGCAGGAGGATCTCGACCTCCGGCGGCTCGAGCAGGTCATTCTCGATCCCCGAGCGGATCTCATCCAGCCCCGATATCGCCTTCAGCAGCGCTTCCTTCCCTTGGAACGGCTCACCGGCGAACTCGACCTTGAAGACCAGCCTGTCCTTGTAGGCCGGCCTATCGATGGTCAGCTGGTAGCCCAGCGAACCCTTCACGCCCAGAATCGCCTCGTCGAACAGCAGCGGGTAGACCTTCTCTCCAAAACCGATCTTCGTCTGCATGTCCCGCCGGCCGCGTATCTTGGCGATCTTCCCCACTGCCTTAAAACCACAGCCGCAAGGCGGGTCGATGGTCGCCGAGATGTCGTTGGAGCGGTAGCGGACCAGAGGGGAGCCTTCGAAGCTCAGGCTGGTCCATATCAGCTCCCCCTCCTCCCGATCGGCGCAATGCTTGCCAGTATCCGGGTCGATCACCTCGGGCAGGAAGTCCGCCATGTTGACGTGCATTCCGTCATGGACCCCGCACTCGATGGTGGTGGCCAGGCCCATCTCGGTCATGCCATATTGGCTGAGCGCCTTGCAGCCCCATGCGTCCTCGATCTCACGGCGCATCGCCTCCGGCAGCGGCTCGGACGAGAGTATGATCGCCTTCATGCCAAAGCCCCGCAGGTCCGCCTTCTCCCTGGCGAGGACCGTGATCCGGTAGATGAACGAGGTCAGGCCGATCATCATGCTGGTCCGATTCGCTAGCATGATGTTCAGCTGCTCCTCGATATCTGTGGTGGAGGCCTTCACCGCCTTCAACCCCGCCACCTTGCAGGCGCCCTCGAGCATGAGCCCGGGGTCCCACGCGGTCACGGAGGGGAACATGATCTGCAGCGTGTCGTTCTCGCTCATGCCAGCGTTCCTCAGCGCCACCGCGATCGAGTCGACGATGTTCAGAACGTCATTCTGGGTGTAGAACAGACGCTTTCTCGTGCCGCTGGTGCCAGAGGTGGTGAACGCCCTCATCACCTTGGTCTGCGAGACGCACATGAATTCCAGGGGCGCGTCGGCCAGCTCCTTCGGCTCAGTGATTGGTATCTTGCACAGATCGTCGTAGGTCCGGATGTCCGATGGCTTGATCCCGAACTCCTTCCAGCGGGCCTTGTAGAAGTAGCTGTTCTCCCCCGTGTACTCGATCATCTTCCTGACCTTGTGCAGCTGGTAATGGCGGAGCATCGTCCGGTCCACCTGAGCAGGCGTCGGCCGTCCGATAACGCTCCTGAGGTCCGGGCTCTTGCTCGCCTCCTTTGCCACCTTCGTGAGTATCCAACTCTCCAAGGGATGCTCCGTTCCCGGCTCCAGCTTGTTCGATGTGAGCCTGGTGCGGGCAATGGCGATCTTCAAACGATTGAGCGGGTTCAACGGCAGGCGATGCCCTCGCCGGGATTTATCCTTTTCAACGGTCCACGGTCGATCCCCCCATCCAAATGCGAGATTACCGAAGGATAAATTAGGCCAGCGCCACATCGCTACCACATGGACTGGAAGAAGGCCTCAACCTCCATCAAGCGCCACCTCAACCTGGCCACCGATCCGGTGGCGGTCAAGATGTTGAATAGCACCCTGAAGATGATGGACATCAAGGGGCTTAGGCAGCTGAGGGACACCGCGCCATGCCATATGGCCACCTGGGCAAGGTATTACCGTGAGGAGGGCGTCGTCGGAGCCTCGGCCGAAGGGATGAAATGCGTCTGGGGCGCAGCCTGCCTCGGCATGATCAAATCCCCAGAGCGTTTCAAGGAGGGGTACGTGACCATGCCCTTCGCCAAGGACGCGGCTGCTGGCAAGCACATGGTCGGGGCACTAGGGGTGCTGGGAGACGAGAAGAAGCTCTTCGACGCGCTGGTGATCGCGCCGTTGGACCTCACTCCTTTAGAGCCAGACGTGGTGGTGATCTATCTCACCCCCGGCCAGGCGTTGCGTTTGGTCATAGCCTACGCGCACGAGAAGGGCGAGGAGGTGCGCAGCACGATCACCGGCCAAGCTTCCCTGTGCTCCAGCGTCGCCCACGCTTACCGAGAGAGGAGCATGGTCGTCGACATTCCATGCATAGGTGACCGGCGATATGGGCTGGTGCAGGACCAGGAGATGCTTGTCGCTTTCCATGCCTCCCGAACGGAGCAGATCCTGGAGGGCCTGAGGGCGACCGAGGGCTTTTCATCCCACCCCTTCAGGCCGTTCGTGCAATGGCAGGTCATATTCCCCCCGGACATGGAACCTAGGAGGACCGAACTGGGATGGGAATGATCGATGCCAGACGTGCAAAATGAATGAATTCGGCTAGGATTTAAGTAGGGGGATGGTGTTCAAAGTGGGGTTAGCATGAACATCACTGAGCACGAGAGACAGGCAGGCGTCACGCCGAGGTTGAAGACGGCGACCAAGCAGATAACATGCCCTCGTTGCGGTGCTTCGTTCAATCTGTTCCAGTCACGAGCTATCGCATGCAAGGGTTGCCGCCATGCCGCCATGGGCTGCGAGAGA
>JACXTO010000004.1 GCA_016919565.1 Methanomassiliicoccaceae archaeon
CTCGTCCCACTCCACATCAGCGAATGGCGATGCGATGTGAGCGTAGTACAAGCGCAGCGAATCAACGCCGAAGTGCTCCGCCGCGCCTGGGATAGGCTGCGCGCCACCCTTCGATTTGGATATATTGCCGCCTCGCCCGATGACGTACCAATTGACGAAGATGCCCTTGGGCCATAGCTCCTTCGGAAGAATGGCAACGTGGTTCTTCAGGAAAGCGGGGAAGTGCACCGTCATGTGCTCCTTGCCGCCCAGGTTCATGTCCAGCGGGTAGAAGTATTCCACCTCGCGCCTCATTGCAGCCAATACCATGCGGTCGATGCCTGAGCCCTTTGATACCTGTTCTGCGTCTCCTTTGCCGAGGAATATGAGGTCCAATACCGCCTCGGTGAGCTGGTCCTCCCTCACCCTGCCATCGCGAACATAGTGGGAGATGAGATAGAACAGCGGATAGAGCGTGGAATCGGATATCGCCTCGATTATCCATTTCTCGTCGAAGGGGAACCTCGTCCCGAGCCAATTGCCCTGGCGAACGCAGGCGCGCTCCCTGAACCAGTCCAGCACCCCGGCGACGTTGGTGTAGTATTCCGAGGGAAGGATGTTCATCGATCTCGCGTGGTCCTTGCAAAGCGCCGTGAGCGGTGCGTTCGCATAATCGATGAACCACTGGTCTGGCACTCTCTTGATGACAACCTTGCCGCCACAACGGCAGATCACCTCTTCTGACAGGTCGTAGAAGATGTCCGCCTCCCCGCTGGCGATCATCAAGGCCTTGATCTCATCCTTCGCTTTCTCCACAGGCATGCCCGCATAAGCGCCGCAGTTTGCGTTCATCCGGCCGGTGTGGAACCCCGCCTTGTAAATCTCCTTCTTCGCATCCAGCAGGCGGGGGTCTCCGCTCCTCTTGATCCCCATCTTCTCGATGATCTCCACAGCTGGCATCGGGCCCCAGCCCTTGGTATCGATGATGGCGATCGCCGCGATCGCTCTGACTTCCTCAGCGCTCAAGCCATACTTCGCCAGCTCCTCGGAATCGTCCTGAAGGTTCTTCAGGGCGATCCAGTCATCCGGCGCGTCGGAAGGAACGCTCGTCACCAGTCCGGTGCCGACGTTGGGATCGCAGAACGCTGCAGGCAGCACCAGGATTTCGCGGTGGATCACTGGCGCGACGCATTTCTTGCCCACCAGCTCCACGCCTTTTATCGAGCCGACGATCTCCAGGCCATCCTTCTGGTATCGCATCTTGTCCATCGATTCCTTCGAGATGACCCAGGTCTCCGTCCCGAGTTTTACCTTGGCATACTCGACATCGGGATTGATCCAGAAGTTTGTTTGACCGTAGACCGTCTCTGGACGCAGTGTCGCGGCGACGAGGTATATGTCGCCGCATCTGAATTTGAGCAGGGTGTACTCGTTCGTTTCAGCACGCCCTCCCTTCTGGAGGTCGGTCTCGGACGCATCGATGGCGACCGGTCCGCAGTCGACGCAGACCGGCGCGAAATAGGGCTTCTGGATCAGCAACCCCTGATCCATGAGCTTCCGGAACTGCCATTGGATGAACCTGCCGTACTCCGGGTAGGTCGTGCAGGTGAAGCGCCTCCAATCGGCCATGAAGCCGAAGCGCTTCCAGTAGTCGTTTACATACACATCGTTGAAGAAATCCACCACGCCGTTCGGTGTCTTCAATCGTTCCAGATCGTCCTGCGAGCAGCCGTTGCTCAGAAGGTACGCGATGGTGTTCGCATCCCCTCTTCGCACCCGATTCGACAGGCTTATCGCTCCGTTGCCAGTGGCATGCGTCCCGACGGGGAAGAGGACGTTGTAACCCATCATCCGCTTGTAGCGGGCGATGGCATCAACGTACGAGAAGCCCCTCATATGCCCGACATGGAGATAGCCAGTTACCCCAGGATATGCGAAGATTATCATGAACTTGGGGCGGTCGCTTGGGTCGGCCTCATTGATCCTGGCCGAGTACCATCGCTCTTGCCATTTCCTCTCCATGTCAGCCGACCCATCGGTCATTATTGCGCCTCTGGGGCGTTATGCCAATCAGTTCTAAATAGCGTTTCGGTCCTGCTTAGTGGCAGCATCAGAGATCTTCGGAAATTGACTGGACAATAACGCTTTGCCTTTGAGCGTGCGTTGTATGACAAAATGTGACTTGTCGGCAAATCTTTATATATTATTGTAAGACATTCATATGACAGTCTGCGTGCGGACATCGGTGTAGAACGTATGGACGGCGAAAGGATAACTCTGAGACTAGAACCCGACATTCTCGAGCTAATCGACGATTTCGTCGAGAAGCGCCCCGAATTCTCCAACCGGTCTCATTTGGCCCGAGTAGCTCTCCGCGCGTTCATAGAAGGGGCACAAGAGACGCCGATGTCAGAGGAAAAGGGAAACCGCGTGACGATCGAGGTGCCGATGGCAGTCCTTCATGTGATGAGGACCATGGTGAAGGAAGAGGGGCTCTACAACTCGATCAATGATGTGATACTGGAAACGCTCCGCAGCGAGTTCGTTTCCAAGCAGTACCTCGAGGAAGCGAAGAAGCGTGCTCTCGAGGCAAGGCACGACGCAATGCAGATCCTCTAAACGGAAGGGCGGACTCGAGTCTGTCGCTCGGGAAGTCGACGGAAGGGATGGGATGCATGGTAACCATATGAGCGATAGGTCACCTGCTCCAAATCTGTAGATCGGGAGGCCTGAAGAAAATGGACAAGACAATGAAGGCTGAGCAGGTCGTGGCGATGCTCAGCAAGGGTATGATCGAACCAAAGATAACGGTGGTCGGTTGCGGCGGCGCAGGCAACAACATAGTGCAAAGCATCTATTCTGGATGCCGGAGCAACGTCGAGACCGTGGCGGTGAACACGGACGAGCGGAAGCTCGCCGAGATCGAGGTGCACAAGAAGGTGTTCATCGGCAAGGACATCACCGAGGGGAAAGGAGCGAACGGCTTCCCTGAGGTCGGGGAGTACTGCGCCGAGTGCGCTAGACCGACCTTCAAGAAGATGCTCAGCGGCAGCGACATCGTCATCGTGGTCGCGGGAATGGGCGGCGGGACAGGCACCGGCGTGGCTCCGATCGTCGCGCAAGTGTCGAAGGAATTGGATGCGGTCACCTTCGCTATCGCCATCAACCCGTTCTCTTTCGAGACGGAGCGGACCAAGAAGGCATACGAGGGCGTGAAGAAGCTGCAGGCCATCACTAACAACACCATAGTCTTCAACAACGACAGATTGTTGGAGCTGGCGGGCGACGCAACTGTCAGCGAATCCTTCGCGATCGTGGAGAGAAGCATAATGCGGATCATCGACTCGCTGTGCGCCCAGATATCGGAATCGTTCATCAGCTCGATCGTCCCTGAGGTCGAGGAGATATTCCAGAGCTTCGAGGAGGAGCCAGTGCCACAAGTGGCAATGGTCGCTTCGGCGGCGGAGATGATGCAGGCCTCCGTGGCAGCACTGGGTCCGAAAATGCCAGAGATGAACGGCACCTTGATGGTCCGTTGAACGTAGTGGCCTCCCGAGCAAACCGCAAACGTGGAGGGTCTTCCCTCCGCGTATGAATTCCTTTTATTGAACCGAATAGTCCTGGCGCTTCCGATCAAAGGCGAAGGTTACTTAATTTTGAGAGGTCTCACAAACCGCGTGAAGCTCGGACTCTTCCTCAATCCCATCGCGGGGATGGGTGGTGCGGTCGGCCTGAAGGGCACCGATGGCGCCGCGGTCATGAGGGAGGCGCTGAAGCGAGGTGCCGTGCCGACCGCCGGCTCGCGGATGGAGGAGGCGCTGGAATCGATCGATCTCCAAGGCGTGGATGTGCTTAGCGCAGGCGGGAGCATGGGGGCTGCGCTCCTGGATATATTGGGGATCGCGCATTCGATCGTGCATCGGCCGACAGGTCCGACGAGCGCCGAGGACAGCAAGGCCGTTTGCCGAGCGTTCCTCGAGGCGAAGGTGGACCTCATCGTGTTCGGGGGAGGCGATGGCACGGCAAGGGACGTCATGGACGTGGTGGGTGAGAGCGTCCCGGTAATCGGCATTCCAGCCGGCGTCAAGATGCACTCGGCTGTGTTCGCCACGAGACCCTCGTCCGCTGCCATCCTGATCGGCCGGTTCATCCGTGGCGAGATCCAGACGAAGCGCGCCGAGGTCATGGACATCGATGAGGACAGCTATCGGGAAGGAAGGCTCTCATCGCGGCTGTATGGCTATCTTCGGATACCTTACGAGGCATCGCTGGTCCAGCCGATGAAAGGCAATTACGAGGGGACATCGGTCGAGCAGGAGAAGGAGGACATCGCCGATTACGTCGTGGAGGGGATGAGCCCGGATGTCCTATACATACTGGGACCGGGGACGACGACGCAGATGCTGGCGGAAAGGATCGGCGTTGAGAAGACGCTGCTCGGGGTCGATGTCGTCAAAGGTGGTAGGCTGATCCTCAAGGATGCGACCGAGACCGACATTCTGAGGCTGGTCGAGGAGAGCGCGAGCTCGGAGATAATCGTCACCCCCATCGGCGCTCAGGGCTTTATCTTCGGCCGGGGCAACCAGCAGATCTCCCCCTTGGTCATACGGAAGGTCGGGTTGAGGCATGTCCGGGTGCTCGCCGCGCCAACGAAACTGACTGAGACCAAGGTGCTGCGTGTCGATACCGGAGATGCCGATCTAGACCTTCTGCTCGCTGGCTATCTGAAGGTGGTCGTCGGGAACCGGCGGGAGCGAGTGGTGAGGGTGGAGTGAGCTCAAATCCCCTTGTTCGCCGCCTCGACGCCCAGCTCGAACGCCTTGGCGTTCATCTCGCGGTGCCTCATCGGCACGATGTCGATCAATGTCGCCAAGAGACGGTCCTTGCTCAGCGGGAGCACCCTGAGCCTAGCGACCGCCCCTAATAGCACCGAGTTGCCGGCCATGGAGCTTCCCGCTTGCTTCGCCAAGGTGGTCGCATCGAAGGCCAGGACGCTCAATCCGGCCTTTCGTGCCATGTTCATCAGCACGTCCGTGGCCGGATACTCGACTCCCCCCGAAGTCACCGACATCGGCACGACGCAGGAGGTGTCGCTGACTATCTTGGTGGATGGCCGTGCGAACGATAACGCCCGATACATCTCCACCGGCTCGAAAGCCATGATCAGGTCCGCGCCGCCCTGGGGGATGAGAGGGCTCAGGACCTCGTCGCCGAAGCGGACTATGGCTGAGACCGATCCGCCGCGTTGCGCCATCCCATGGACCTCGGACATCACGACCTGATGGCCCTCGCGCATGGCGCATTCCCCGATAACGCGCGCCGCGAGCAATACGCCTTGCCCTCCCACGCCGACAAGCAGGACGTTGCATCTCATGCCATCACCTCGATGGCCTTCTTGGGGCATACCTGGGCGCAGCACCCGCACCCGGAGCAGGCCTCGGTAAGCACCCGGACCTTCTCGCCATCGAACGCCAATGCCGGACAGGTGAACTGAACGATGCAGGTCTTGCACCCCACGCACTTCTGCCGTTGGACCTGGTAAGTCACCGGCCTGCTCTCCCCCTTCTTCTTAATGGCAAGCGGGCAGACGCGCCTGGAGATGACCACGGAAAGCGAGTCTGACGCCAGTACCTGGGAGAACACCGCGATCGTCCCCTTAATGTCATACGGATCGACGGTGTGAACATCC
>JACXTO010000060.1 GCA_016919565.1 Methanomassiliicoccaceae archaeon
AAGTTCATCACCTTCTTGCCGTCGATCTCGTAGGCGGTGGCGACCTTGACGAAGCTCATGCCATTCAGGACGTCGAGTTTGGTGACGGCTAGCGAAGTGATGCCGCCCAACCTTACCGCGTGCCTGACCACGACCAGGTCGAGCCAGCCGCATCGCCTCGCTCGTCCGGTCGTCGCCCCGAACTCGCCTCCTTTGGTCATGAGGTACTTGCCCAGCTCGTTCTTGAGCTCTGTTGGGAACGGCCCGGCACCCACTCGGGTGGTGTAGGCCTTCATGATCCCGATGACCTCGTTTATGGCCTGAGGCCCGATGCCCACGCCGGTGCAGATGGCGCCGGCGATGCAATTGGAACTGGTGACGTATGGATAGGTGCCGTGGTCTATGTCCAGCATGGTCCCCTGCGCACCCTCGAACAGGATGCGCTTGCCTTGCTTAACCGCGTCGTTGACGAGCACCGACGAATCGCAGATCTGGTCGCGGAAGCGTTCGCCGAACGACAGCAGCGGGCGGATCAGGTCCTCCTTCGGCGGCAACGGCTCTCCATCAAGCAGGGAGAGCATTCTCTGCTTCATGGGATAGATGAGGTCGATCCTCTCCCTCAATGCCTGCTCGTCCAGGAGGTCGCAGACCCGGATGCCGCTGCGGGAGATCTTATCAGAATAGCAGGGCCCGATCCCACGTCCGGTCGTGCCCACTCCCTTGGCGCCGCGCTGCTTCTCCTCGGCGGCATCGATCAGCCGATGCCACTTCATGACGATGTTGGCGCGGTCGGAGATGCGCAAACCCGTAATATTGCGTCCGCTCGCCTCCACCTTCTTGACCTCTTCATTCAGTACGTCCGGGTCTAGCACGACGCCATTGCCGATGACGTTGATGACCCCCGGCCTCAGGATCCCCGAGGGCAGGAGGTGCAGCGCGAATATCTCCTTGCCGATCTCGATGGTATGACCGGCGTTGGCGCCTCCCTGGAACCGGACAACCAGGTCCGCGTCCTGCGCCACAAAATCAGTGACCTTTCCCTTCCCCTCATCGCCCCATTGCGTGCCCATGACAGCAACAGTGGTCAACCATTCACCGGCTTCGCATCCGCCAGCTATTAGATAAACTTTGGTGCCTAGCTGACCTCTGGATAGAGGGATAACAACTCCTTCAGCGACAGATCGGTCTTGAACCCGCTCGGGGAGAAATGCGTGCGGGATGCCTTGCCCTGCGTGCGGATGCGGTCGAGCAGACTCTCGAGCACCGGCGGCGATATGTGGAGGAACGAGGAGAGCTCATTGCTCTCGTAGAAGTACGGCACGTCCAGCTCGTTCCTCCAGAGGTTGAGGTACTTGGAGCAGCGCACCGGTTGCTGCATCGGATCGACATCGGTCATTCTGTCCAGGATGGCCTTGTCGGTCAGCGGCGCGATCCATAGCGGACCGGCGGCCTCGGGGCTGAACTCATCGCTCACCTCACGGACCAGGGTGTCCCGGTCGAACGTGAGGTATCCTAGATGAGAGAGCGAGTGCTCCGCGGCGGCTGCGTTCTCCTTGAGCCGGAGGTAGATGCGGAAGTAGTGGTCGGCGTAGAAGCTGAGCAGCGGCTCGATGCCCTTGTCCAGCTGTGCTGCTTCCCTGGCCAAGTAGCCGATGAGGATCCGCAGGCCGACCTCGTGCCCGAAGACGCCACGCAGCGGTTTCGCCATGTAGCGGCGCATGCACTTTTTGGCATGCGTCCCGGCCAGGGGCGCGGTGTCCGTCGCCGTGATCGCAACGATCGCATTCCTCTTGCATCCCTGGAAGACGGCCTGGACGAACGGCGCGGGCGTTCCGAACGGGTCGAGGTCGATGTAGTCGTAGACGTGCTTCGCCAGGTGGCTGCGCAGATCATCTTGGCTGGCGGACGCGCATTCCAATCCGTTCAGCTCGATGTTCGCCTCGATGAAGTGGACCGCCTCGGCATCCTTGTCGTTCATGACAAACTGCGCCTTCGCCCCGCTCTCGTTGGCGATGCGGACGCCTCGCGCCCCCGTCGCCGCCATGGCATCGAAGGCGCTCCTGCAGTCCATGCATGCCGCCTTGAAGAATAGCACGCTGATGTCCCTGTTGAAGGCCATCTGCTGGTTGAAGAACACCCGGCCAATGCGCTTGCCCGGCCCTTTCATCGAATGCTCCGATGGAACGAAGAGGGATGTGGAACCTTCCTTGAGAACGACAGCACCGGGCGGAGCTATCACAACAGCTCTCCCTTCATCAGCTTCATGATCTTGTAGGGCAGCAGGTTGCGATTGATGGGCGTCACTTCCAGGATGCGCACGTCGTCGCGCCTCCTGATGTCCTGGAGCAGCGGATTGCGGGATTTCTTATGCAACGTCAGCAGCATCGGCTTCTCTACGTCCAGGGCAGACTTCACCGCGTTCACGAACCGCTCCGACTCGACCTCCATCTTGCCCACCTCGTCGATGACGATGACGTCCGATTCCTCGCACGCCTTCGTGAGCGCATTGACGCCGATGTTCTCCAGCACGGATAGGTCGACCCCGAACCGTCCGACCATGAACTTGCTCTGGATATCAAGGTGGGCCAGCACCGCCTTCTCCTTGGTCTTCCAATCAATGATCGAAAAGCCGACCCGGTGATTGTCCTCCACGATCGGCTCGGTGATCATCCCGCCTACGGTGAGCTCCTCCGCCTCCAACATCTCGATGACCTTGATCAGGGCGTGCGTCTTGCCAGCCCCGGGCAAACCAGTGATGCCGATCTTGATGTTGTTCATTACGTCTCACCGATGAATCGAACTGATGACAAGAATACTATTGTCCCCCGCTGATGGACTTCCGATATTGTTTTTCTTGCTTAACTACCTTGCTCCGCTCCAGACATCCCCAGCCGGCCGCGTCGCCTAATAAGCCGATTCATAACGGATTCTTAGATTCGTTTTGCTCACAATCCCAAGGGATCTCGCGATGTCCACCGAGCGAGCAGGCGATTGTTCTGCCCCACCATTGCCGCTCGCGCATTGATCCCGCCCTATCAGCTCTCGGTTATCTCGCTCACGAACATCAGGGGGTAGCGGAGCTCCTCGATGAACCTCATCTCCGCAAGGACGGAAACGTTCTCGATCTGGATCCGCAGCCTGACCTCCAGCATGTTGCCATGCAGCGTCTGGTAATCGAACTCGTCGCGCTTCTTCTTGCGCAACGTGGAGCGGTCGATGTGCACCTCGATCTCCTTGACGAATGGTTGCACGCGGACCCCGTCCTCGATCGCTCGTTCCAGGATGTCCACGTTCGCAGCGCATAGCGGAGTCCCGACGAACTGGTGATATATCGTCCCGAGCTTGATGCCCGCCTCGAAGACCGCCCGCTCGCGAAGGTTGCCCTTGAAG
>JACXTO010000005.1 GCA_016919565.1 Methanomassiliicoccaceae archaeon
GAAACGCATGGGCAGGACGACCGGAAGGCGGGTGCCGATCCGGATGCGCCGGATGTGCCGCATGGCCGAGAAGCGGTCCAGCAGCTCCTCCATATTAGAGTCGGGAAGGACCAGTGGGTCTCCTCCGGTGATCAAGACCTCCGATACCGTCGGATGCCCCTCGAACCACGCCAACGCCAGATCCACCTGGTCCTTGGGGGCTGTCGCCCCCTCCTCCAGAATACCCTTGACCTGCCAGTTCCTCTGGCAGTAGGAGCATATCTGCGCGCAGCTGTTGTAAGGCTTGAATACCGCGATCATGGGGTAACGCCGTGTGACCAGGTCAACTGGCGAGGTCCAATGCTCCTTCATGAAGTCCAGCTTGAGAGAGTCTGGCCGCGCCTCCAGGATGGCTTCGAGATAGCCTCTCTTCGGGATGACCTGAGCCCTGATCGCGTGATCGTCCTTTCCGAGATCGCGGTCCATCAACGAGGCGTAATAGGGAGTGATCCCGAACGGCAGGCAGTTGTCCTCGGCGAAGTTCAGGGCGTCTTCCTCCTCACGGCTTAGGTCGATCATCTGGCCGAGCAGTTCCGCCGTCTTGATCACGTGATCGAGCTGCCACCGATAATCGTCCCAGTCGGTCGAACTCCCGCCCAGGATGCCCAATATCCGCGACCGATGGCGCTCCCTGATCTCCACAACGCCCGGGTCGAGGCCACATGGGTACGAATTGACCCGGTCAACGACGTTCCGAGCCATCTGATCAAGGTGGTTTGATCGGCAGGTCGATGCGTCCCTGGGCAGGAGCCCCTCCTCGACCGTCGCGCCCCAGGAATAGATGCCAGAGTTGCCAACCGACCCTCGTATGATGTGAAAGATGTCTAGATAATAGGAGCGCAGTTCGGAAGGGACGGCGCCTTCATCCCTCACGAGGTCGAAAAGCGTTTCGAAGGTGCTCGCGCCTGAGGCATCCTCCCCCCGCTCCGACAATATGCTGAAAAGTGCATCGAGGCAGGCCAGGGCGTTGATCCGTTCCAATGGCCGGACACGGCAATCACGGGAGAAGAAGTACATGCGACGGCGATGCAGAAGTGATAGGATGCGCTCCCTCGCCTCATCAGCCCCCCGGGCTGACCTGATCTCTTGAACGAGTTCCGGGTCCGCCCTGTTGAGCCTATTGACGCTGAGCGCTTGGAACAAGAATGGGGCGGAATGGATGTTCCTACGGCCCTGCGCCAGCCCATCGGACTCCTTGGATATGGCATCGCGAAGCTCGTCGTCGAACAGAATGATCCGATCCCGCTATTGACTAGGCAGGCGGACTATAAATTGTTCAACCCTAACATGTGCGGTCTCCATCGACCCAGCGGGTCTGAGAAGCGAATGCCTTCCAAGGCGTGCGAACGGCCTGTCCGCGATCTAGCGGCTCAGGACTTCCTCGTCTGCTCATCCATCCACTGCTTGATGTCCTCCTTCCTGGAAGAGGCGATGCCGAAGTACTCGGCGAAGTGCTTGCTGGTGGTGAGCATGAACGTATGCCCGGAGCGCTTGGCTGCGATAAGGTTCGCTTCGCGCAGCAGCTTGATGTGCTCGTACACCTCGGAGCCGAGCGATTTCGCCAGGTCCGATTGCAGCACCGGCTGGTTGTAAGCGATGAATGCCGCGGTCTTGAGCGCGTCCTTCGGCAGTTCGACCTCTGCGAACGGCATGCCGTAGTTGGAGTACTGCTTGCGCAGCTGCATGCTGTACCGCACGCCGATCTTGACCACCTCGATGGAGGAGCCGACCTCATCGTACTGCTTCTTCAGCCGGGCGATCGCCTTGCGGACGACGTCCGGCGACAGCTGGGTGGCGCCCTCGATCTCGACCATCCTCAGCGGTCTGGAGGAAGCGAACAGCACCGACTCCACGGCGCGCAGCGCTTCGTCCAAATCACATCACCGGGGCCTGCTTCGCCTCGGCCGCCTTGGCGTCCTCCAGGGTCCCGATGTCCCAAGGGATCTTGATCTCCATGAATATCTGACCGTAAGGCAGATCGTCCTGCCAGAGGGCGATCTTTCCGTTGCGGGCGAGGAAGAGCAGCGAGATGAAAACCGTCACCCGGTCCTCCTTGCCGCCTGCGAAGATATCGTCGATCACGATCGGGCCGTTGCCGCACTTCATGATGCGGGACCAGACCATCTCCACGTCCTTCTCCAGGTCCTCGGAGTGATTCCTCGGGTCGTACTTCTGGTCGACGACCTTGAGCTGCTCGCGGATCCTCGCCCTGGCGTCAGCGACCTCCGCTTCCGCCCTGGCCTCCTCGAACGCGTCCAGCAGCTCGACCAGGGACACCGGCCTCTGGGACTGGTGGCGCACCGCCTCGCACAGGTCGATCTGCTCTGGAACGTCCGCAGCGAAGCATGGCACGTCGTCCGTGGCATACATGTCCTCGAGTACGTCGAAGTCCCAGTCTGAGCAGAACAGCTGCCGCTTCTCGTCGTTGGCGGCGAGCACCTCCTCGCTCTGCAGCTTCAGGATGCTCCACGCCATGAAGACCAGCTTCCCGGCGACGATGAAGTTGACCTCGGACTGCTGCATCTTCTTCAGGTAGAGGTCGGTGAACGATATCAGGTCGATGTCCCATGGGTCGTAGTTATTGCTCAGCACCAGGTCGAAGACCATCTGCAGCGCCTTGTCCACCGGGTCCCGCGGGACGACCTGGTCGCCCTGCTGGTACGCCTGCGCGAGCGAAAGATAGCGGTCGAGCTTCTGATGGCGGTCGCTCTCGTCTATCAGCGACTTGTGGAACATCAGGTGCCCCAGTACGCCTTCCAGGCTGGACGAGCTCATGCCGCCCCCTCCGCCTTCTCGTCTGGGATCTGAAGCTCTTCCTGCAGGTCCTTGATGTCCCCGATGTTCGGCCTCATGATGACGCGCGAGATGCCCCCCTCGCCCTTGGTGACGCCGACCACGTGGTCGGCCTTGCTCAGCGTTACCTTCCTGAGGGAGATCATCACGAACTGCGCCGTCTTCGAGGCGCGCTGCACGCGCTGCGCCACCATGTCCGCGTTGACGGCATCGAGGAACATGTCCACCTCGTCCAGGAGGTAGAACGGCGACGGCTGGTACTGCTGGATCGCGAAGATGAACGCCAGCGCGGCCAGCGACTTCTCTCCGCCGCTCAGCGCCTCGAGCCTCAGCACCTTCCCCAGGCGGGGCTTCACCTTCATCATCAGGCCCGCCTCGAACGGCGACTCGGGGTTCTCCAGCACCAGCTCCGCCTCTCCGCCGCCGGATAGCTCGGCATAGGTCCGCTGGAAGTTCTCGTTGATGCCTATGAAGACCTTCCCCAGCGCGATCTTCTTCTTCTCGTTCAGCTCGTCCATGAGCTTGATCAGGTCGCGGCGCTGCTCGTCCAGGCGCTTGCTCTCGTCCTTCAGCTCGGTGTGGCGGCCCTTCTTCTCATCGTAATCCTCGATAGCCCTCAGGTTGATGTTGCCCATGTTCCCCAGCTGCGCCTCGCAGCGGGTGATGACGTCCTTCAGCTCCTCCAAGTTAGGGAGTGGAAGAATGACTTGTAACTTGTAGGTGGAGATCTCGTTCTCCAGCTCCTTGAGGCGGTCCTCCGCCGCCTTCTGCTTGGTCTGCATGCCGATGGAGATGTCGTCCGATGTCTCGATGCGCCCCTGCACCTTGTCCTTCTCGCTCTCCAGCTTGGTCTTCTCGCGGAAGGCGCCGTCGCGCCTGTCCCTGAGGCCTTTCAGCTCGTTGCCCATCGACTCCTCGATCTTCTTCAGGCCGTTGAGCTCGACCGTCAGCTTCGCCTCCTTCTCAGCGGCGGCTTTAGCGGTCTTGCGCAGCTTGACGAGCTTCTCCTTGCCCTCTCCGTCCAGGTCCGTGAACTCCCTGTGGCGTTGCTTGACGAGCCCGATCTGGGTCTCCGCCGTCTCCTTGGCGGACTTGAGCTCCGCGACCCTGCCGATCAGCTCGGCGATCTGGCCCTGCAGCGTCCTCAGCTTCGTGGACAGCTCCTTCGGGGCGATGTCAGTGATGCGCTTCCTGCCGGCATCCCTCTCGCCCTTGGTCTTCTGCAACGTTTCCTCGGTGACATGCAGCTTGCCGGCGGCCTCGGTGGCGCCGCGCTCGGCCTCGCTCAGCTCCGTCGAGTACTTGCGGATCTCCTCGTCGGCCTGCAGCAGGCGCCCCTTCAGCTCCTTCTTCCTCGACTCTAGCGCATCCAGCTTGACGTTGTTCGCCCCGCCGGTCCCGCTGGCCGCCCGGATGGCCGCCTCGACCTGGAGCAGCTCGGCGCGGACCTTCCGCAGCTCC
>JACXTO010000061.1 GCA_016919565.1 Methanomassiliicoccaceae archaeon
CGGTCGTTCAGGCATATTCTCAAAAGAGCTTTATCAGACGACCACTTAACGCTCCTCAGATGTTTCTGACAAAGCAGGAAGAGCGAGTACTGGCCGGGGAGGAAGGAGTGGGCCGCCAAAGGGCGATGGAGCTGTTGGTGGCCGTGGGCAAGATCTACTCGGCAGAGAAACTGATCCCGATCCGGTCCGCTCATCTCTCTGGCGTTTCCTACAAGACCATCGGTGATGGTGGCTTGGACTTCGTATCGGAGATGTCACGCGATGCCAAGGTATCCGTCAAGACGACATTGAACCCTGCGGGCATGGACCTGGACCGGTGGCGGGAAATGAGGGTGACTGACCAGTTCGCGGAGAAGCAGAGGGCGATCATCGATGCCTACGGGAGGCTGGGCGTGGAGACGAATTGCACCTGCACCCCCTATCTGGCCGGGAACGTCCCCGGGCCGGGAGAGAACGTGGCATGGGCGGAGTCGTCGGCTCTCTCGTTCGTCAATTCCGTACTTGGGGCAAGGACGAACCGCGAAGGCGGCCCGGGAGCCCTGGCTGCGGCCATAATCGGGAAGACCCCGTTGTACGGCCTTCATCTAAGCGAGAACCGCGTGCCCTCGGTCATCATCGAAGCGGATGTGGAAGACGAGATCACGGATTACTCCCTCTTGGGCCATGCCGTCGGACAGAAGATCGGCCAGTCGATACCATTCTTCAAGGGCATCAGACCAGGCGTGGACGGGCTGAAGACCATGGCCGCGGCCATGGCCGCCGCCGGGTCGGTCGCGCTGTTCCATGCCGAGGGAGTAACGCCTGGCTGGGAAGCATTCGATTTGAAAGGCCTTGAGAGGGTGGCGATAGGCAGGAAGGAGATCGAAAGGGCAAAGGAATCCCTTACGACTGGAAAGGACCCGGACCTCATAGCCTTGGGCTGCCCTCACCTCTCGGAGACGGAGGTGACGAACCTGGCGTCCTTCCTCGATGGCAAGAAGATGAGGTCGGACGCGCCAGAGGTATGGTTCTGCACCTCGAGGACGGTCAGGACCTGGTGCCCGAAGGAGGTGGCGGTGCTCGAGCGCTTCGGCCGCGTGCTTTGCGACACCTGCATGATAGTCGCCCCAATCGAAGGGATACACAGCTGCACGGCCACCAATTCGGCCAAGGCCTGCACCTATCTGCCGGGACTATGCTCGCAGAAGGTCGTCTGTGACTCCTCCCAGCGCCTGTTGGAGGCGATCCTCTGATATTGCAAGGTAGAGGCATTTCGCGTGGAAGGGCCAGAGGCAATGTGACCCTGTTGAATAGACCATTCAGCTTCCTTGGCGGGGTGGACCCGAAGACCGGGATCCTGACGGTGGCCTCTGGTGCGGAAGGAAGTTCGATAAGCGGATCCGTCCTCGCATTCCCCTTCGGCCGCGGCAGCACGGTCGGCTCTTATACGATACTGCAAATGAAGAAGGAAGGGACGGCACCAGCCGCGATAATCAACGCGAAGGCGGAAACGATCGTCGCCACCGGCGCAGTCATGGCCGGGGTTCCGATGATCGATTCCATCGACCTGGGGATGCTTCGTGAAGGCGATGAGGTCATTTTAGATGGCGAGAACGGCACGCTGGAGTTGCCGCAGGTGAGGGAAGTGAACGTGGTCACCTGCATCCTGCGCCACGATGGACGGATCCTGGTCCTTAAACGGAGCCAGAACGTCTCAACGAACCAGGGGATGTGGGCCGGGGTGAGCGGCTACGTCGAAGAGGGCGAACAGCCTCTCGAGACCGCCCGCAAGGAGATCGCTGAGGAAACTGGCCTAGCGGATTTCGAGCTTGCCAGGTCCGGAGAGATGCTGAAGGTTCGCTCCGAGTCGCGCCTATGGTGCATCCATCCATTCCTCTTCGACACCCGAAGCGCGGAGATCACCATCGATTGGGAGCACACCGACTATCGCTGGATCTATCCCAATGAGGTAGACAATGCAACGGCGGTCCCCGGATTCCAGCAAGTTCTGAGGAGCATCCTTTAGGATCAGATGGTCGCGTCGACTTCCTTCTCGAGCAGGTTGAGCTCATGGGCATCCAAGGTGGATGGGTTCATTACCAGCATGAGTATCGAATGGTTGATGGCCACTTGGTCCCTCAATGATTGCACCAGTCGGAGGACGGTCAGGAAGTTGTTGTTGGTGATCAGGTATTCCAGGCCGTCCAGCAAGATGATGCCCTTATCTTGGCCGAGGAACTGCTCCAGGGAGACGCTCAGCTTCTCAAGGTCCTTGGGCCGGATGCTGTTCTCCTTTCCAACGTTGGATAGCCAGAGGATCGGCGTCTCGCCCAGGTTGTGCTTCGCCTTGATCTTCAGGGGGTAGTTGCGCGTCACACAGAATCCCTTCATGCCATTCGCGATGGCCTTTTCGAATAGGCCATAGCTGCGCTCCGACTTGTCCTCCTTGATCAAATAGGTGAACGACTGCTCCAGCTCGACCTCAGCCGCTGGCGCCCGGGAAGCGGATCTTGCCGCTGGCTCGCTCTCCTCTTCGCTTTCGAGGCTATCGACCTTCAGCAATGTGCCGCAATTCTCGCAGGCGAACTTGTCCGGCGGCACCATCGAGCCGCATGCCTCGCACTTCATGTTGGTCTCGAAGCCGCCCTTGGCGGCGTAGGTGAACACCTCGTCGACGGTCTTGCTCCCCAATCCCTTCACTCTGCGCAACTCGTCCTTCGAGGCCGCCTTGATCTTGTCCAATGAGTCGAATCCAGACTCCACAAGCATATCGGCCTTGACCGCGTTCATCCGCGGGATCCGAAGCAGGTAGGGCGTAAGCTTCTCCTTGGTCATCGGTGCCTTCGTCTTCGCCTCCGACTCCGCCTTCCCACAGGTCTTGCAGACCCCATCGCCGGGGAGCTCCGCGCCACAGGTCGGGCAGGGTGCGACCTCGGGGGATCCGGATCGCGAGAGGAAATGGACCACCTTCTTGGCATCGACCTTGGATAGCCCGCACTTCTCGCTCAGTTGGTCCTCTGACAATGGTTTCAGGTCGCTGAGCGTCTTGTATCCAGACTCGATCAGCTTGAGCGCCGCCGCCTGTGAGAGCCCAGGTACCGTCAACAGTTGGTCCAGGGCCTCTTTGATATGAAGCGATGTCAGTCCGACCTCGACGTGCTCGCCCTCCACATCCCAGGTGGCGGTGTGCTCTCCCTCCACGGAATGGACGAAGTCGAGATGTCGGCTGCGGGTCTCGGACATGATGTGCTCCTTCCAGACCTTGAAGTACTCCTCCAGTTTGGTGGAGGCCTTGACCTGAACCTTGACGTATTCCTCGACGTCAAGCTTCATGTCCTTGCGCGATTGCTGCACCCGTCGGATCAGCTCCCGGGTGAACCCTTCAGCCTGGATCGCTGGCGTGATCTCGAAATCCATATATAGCTCGCCACCGGAGAACTTGACGCCGACCACGTTCTCCGGAAGGGAGGTCGTGAATGTGACCATGTTGGGCTCGATCTTGATCATCTGGCCTTCGATTCCCAATGAATAGGAGCCCTTCTCGATGCATTCCCTGATCTGCTTGGCCGGCCTGGACTTCAGAAGGACGGCGATCTTCGAGGACCATTGCCTGTAGACCTTGCCGATAGCATTCGGGTTGGGGACAGCGGAAAGCACGATCTCCGACCATTCTAGGCCAGGTTGCACATATTCCACGGTCTTGACATTGGCCTGTGACAGGATCACGCTCTCCAATGCCTTGAACGATTCCAACGCATCGTTGTTAGCGGCCTTGACGATGATGCGCTTCATCGGCCAGCGGAGCTTTATGTTCCGGGACTGCCGCTCCTTAGTCACCATCTCCACCAACTCCTGCACGGTGGCCATCGACTGCTCCAATCTCTCGTCCAGCCTGGTCTGGTCGGGCACCGGCCAATCGAGCATGTGTACGGTTTCCTTGCTCCCTTCCAGATACTGGAATATCTCCTCGGTGATGTGAGGGCAGAACGGAGCCATCACCCGGCTCAGGGATGAGATCGATTCGTGGAGGACCTTGTACGCGGCGACCTTGTCCAGGTCACCCTCCTCCTTCCACATGCGATCGCGGATCAGCCGCACGTACCAGCGGGACAGACCGTTCAATATGAAATCCTCGATGACCCGGCTTGCCTTATGCA
>JACXTO010000062.1 GCA_016919565.1 Methanomassiliicoccaceae archaeon
AAAATTACCAGAAGAGCGTGGTTTATCCCCTCCTTCGCCGCCCTGGCCATCTGCCTTTTTCTTCTACCATTGAGGGAATATGATTGGGGCGGCTGGTATTTGAATCACGATATCGTTTCTTTTGTTTCCTTCTATCTGGGAACCTGTTTTCTTGGTTTGTTTGCCTGGGAATCCACCAACGCAATCCGGAAAGTGGCTCCTTCCCTACCATTGGTGGCGACCATCTGCATGGCCATCGTCTCGTCCATCATCATAATCCTCTTCCCATTCGATCTCCACCATTACGGATTCATTCTCACTAGAACACCTTTCTTCTTGGCTGTACTGGCTGATGTTGTCCTATTATGGAATCTAGCTCTTCTAACGAATTCTCGGAGAAAGGCCCATTTTAGATTGACTGTGATAGCCGCATTCTCGATAATAGCGGCCGTGTGGCTCCTCCTTTACATCGTTCCTGGCTTTGGTTACAGGGCCACGCACTTTGGACAGATGGTATCGTTCTTTATCCTCGCCCTTCCAACGATCCTTTCTTGGGGAGCGTTGATGGATAACTGTCGATACGAGAAAGGGGAGGGCTCAAGTAATCGGATCAAGAGGATTTCCGCTGCAGTCCTGATTTCTGTTATCGCAGGATTCTTCGCTATCGTTCAGGGAAGCGTCATGTGGATGACCTAGGATAGCGAATCGATAGACCAATCCATCGGATCACGGCCTTGGAATTGTTCACTCCCACTCGATGGTGGCCGGCGGCTTGTTGGTGATGTCGTAGACCACGCGGTTCACGTTCTTCTTCATCTCGTTGGTGATGCGAACGGAAATGATCTCGAGGACTTCGTGCGGTATTTTGGAATAGGCGGCGCTCATCCCGTCAATGCTCTGGACGGCACGTATGGCAATGGTCTTGCCATATACCCGGTTGTCACCTTGCACGCCGACCGATTGCACCGGCAATAGGACAGCGAAATACTGCCAGGGAAGCTCCATCTTCTTGTTCTTGGCGGCTCTCTCCAGCTCCTCCTCGACGATGGAGCCGGCCTTGCGCACGATGTCCACGCTCTCAGGGGTCACTGGCCCGATGATGCGAATGGCCAATGCCGGACCGGGGAACGGCTGGCGCTCCGAGACCTCGACCCCAAGATGGCGAGCCAGCTTTCGGACCTCGTCCTTGTAGAGGTCGCGCATCGGCTCGACCAGCTTCAGCTTGATGTCCGAGGGGAGACCTCCGACGTTATGGTGGCTCTTGATCATGTCCCTGACATTGTCACCGCTCTCGATCCAGTCTGGCGCGATGGTGCCCTGGACCAGGAATTCCGCCTTGAACTCTCGAGCTTCCCTCTCGAAGACCCGGATGAACCTCTCCCCGATGATCTTCCTCTTCTTCTCTGGGTCGATGACGTCCCTGAGAGCGGAGAAGAACTCGCCGCTGGCATCGACCACCTTGAAGTTCACTCCTAGACGGGAGAGCATGCTCCTTACCGTCTCCGTCTCGCCCTCCCTCATCATTCCGGTGTCCACGTAGACCGTTAGCAATCGCTCTCCGATCGCTCGGCTGACCAGGACCGCGGCGGCGGTGCTGTCCACCCCTCCGGAGCAGGCGATGATGGCGTTCCCAATGATGGTCGATCTTAATTCCGCGATCTTCTCGTCCACGAACTCCTGAGGCTCGAACATCAGCTACCAATCTCCTGGGAATCCTTCTCCACCTGTTCTATCATTTCGCGGCGATGCTTCAGCAATTCGGCCTTGACCTTGCTGTCGCTGAGCGCGATTATCTGGGCGGCGAGCAACGCCGCGTTGTCCCCCCGGTCTATTCCGACGGCCGCCACTGGAATGCCAGGCGGCATCTGCACTATCGACAATATTGAGTCGAGGTTCACCTTCCCGCTGACCGGGACCCCGATCACTGGTTTAATCGTGAAGGACGCCACCGCTCCTGGTAGGGCGGCGGAAAGGCCTGCGATGGCGATGAAGACCTCGGCATCGCTCTGCTCCACTATGCTCTTGACCCGCTCCGGCGACCGGTGAGCCGAGGCGACGACGATCTTTGCCTCGATATGGAACTTCTTGAGGGTGGAGACGGCCTTCTGGCCGACCTCCAGATCGCTCTTGCTGCCAAGAATGACAAGCACAGCGGACATAATGCCACTCAAAGGATGTTAGAATAAAAGAATTTCGTAGTAAGAGATTGGGAAGCGGGCGAAGGCCCGCTCTTTAGCTTTTCATTATCGCTAGCAGGAAGACGCCGATCGCGATCAAGGCGCCGATCACCGCTGCGATGATGTTCAGGAACGCGGTCCAGATTACTACCCCAAGGTTGACATCGATCATGTCCGAGAATCCGCCGAGGTAGATCCAGAACACTGCGACCACGAGGCCGACTACGAGCAGCACAACACCTATCATTCGGCTCTTTCCGCTACCGAAGTAGGCAGTAAATGCCCCGGCCATGATCATAAACAGGCCGAATGTTAGCAAGAGCACGGTCAGGAATTCCATTGTAGACATGTTCTTCACCTTTTCAGAATTTAATGCCAGTAAGAGTCTTCGTGTCGATGACTCCGGGGATCGATCGTATCTTGTCCACGACGACCTGTCCGAGGAGGTTGAAGTCGTCGGCCTCGATCTTCGCGATCAGGTCGTACTCGCCGAACAGAGGATGCAGTTCGACCACCTCCTTGACCTTCAGGAGCTCATTGTAGACCTCGTGCTCCTTAGCGGGTGCCGTGCTAATCAATACGAACCCCACAGCCATTCGTCCACCTACCCCACCATTAATACGTCGTTCAAAATAAAGCTTTCTGTGTGGCTGGCTTCGCTGGGAGCCCTCAGATGACGTCTGGGGCACTGTGATATGAGGCCTTATCCAATCGCTTTTGCCCGCTCTTCCACTCTGTCCCAGGAGGGGATGTTCGTCAAGGACCCTCGCTTCTCGATGACGAATGAGGAGGTCGCCGCTCCCAGCTTGGCGCAGTCCCTCAGGCTCCTTTCCCGATAGAGGCCGGCATAGAAGCCAGCTCGGAACGCGTCGCCGGCTCCCGTTGTATCTACGATCGCACCCGCCTTTGCCGCCGGGACATCTATCATTCCACCTTTGGTATAGATCACGCTTCCCTTGGCACCAAGGGTATTGACGACGATCGGTACCTGTTCGAGGAGGTCCTCCGCCTTCTTCTTCCCGGCATAGCGGAGCGCGGTGCGGAGCTCGTTCTCGTTCGCGAAGAGCATCCCGCTCATCGAGAGCGCCTCGTTGAACATATCGGCATTCCAGACATTGTGAATCTCTTGGGATGGATCGAAACCGATCACTTTGCCAAGCTGCCTGCACGCCTTTATCACTTCCAGGTAATAAGGAGGCCGGCCGGTCATGATGTGCACCCTCTGCGATTCCCGAGCCGCGTCCAAGCGAAGCGGCATGGATTCCATCTTCGCCATCGGCCCTTGGTGCACGTATGCGATCTGGTTGTGCTCCTCGTCGGATATTATCCAGACGGTGGCGCTCTCCTGATCCTCCACGGTGACGAGGTCCCTCAGGTCGACGCGCTTTTCCGCCATCAATGATCTGAACTCTTCAGGGAAGTCAGGCCCAACGTACGAGCAGAGAGCGGTCGGAACGCCAAGGCTCGCGGCCATCGTTGCGACGTTCGCACCGGTCCCACCGAAGTATCGCTTCTTCTCCTGGATGTTGACCGAGGTGTTCAGCTCCGGGAAGTGCTTGAGGGACATGATGTAGTCGAGATTGGTATGGCCATAGACGCAGAGGAAGGGCTTCATCAGGTGCCCTCTTGCCACGCCGCGAGGTACTTCCTTTGCTCGGGGGTCAGGACGTCGATCTTCAGGCCAAGGGTGCGCAGCTTGAGGTTGGCGACCAGCTGGTCGATCTCCGCTGGCACGTTATAGACCTGCGGCCGGAGCGTTTGGTGGTTCTTGACCAGGTATTCCAAGGCTAGCGCCTGGATCGAGAAGCTCATGTCCATTATCTCCACAGGATGCCCCTGTCCAGCGCCGAGGTTCATCAGCCGACCCTCGCTAATAAGATAAGCTCGTCTTCCACCGGGCAGGGGATACTCATCGACGAACTCCCTCACCCGCTTCGGCTTCCCCCCGTACTCCTCCAGCGCCGGTTTCGAGATCTCGTTGTCGAAATGACCGGAATTGCCGAGGACGCAGCCGTCCTTCATGACCTCGAGGTGCTCGCGTCGTATGATGTCCTTGCAGCCGGTTGCCGATATCACGACATCGGCCTGCTTCACCGCGTCGATCATCTGCATGACCTCGAACCCGTCCAGCTTCGCCTCGATCGCTTTGATCGGGTCGATCTCGGTTACGATGACGTTCGCCCCCATGCCTTTCGCGCGCATGGCGATCCCTCGACCGCACCAACCATAGCCAGCGATGACGAACCTCTTGCCGGCAACAAGCAGAT
>JACXTO010000063.1 GCA_016919565.1 Methanomassiliicoccaceae archaeon
ACCGGCGCCAAGCTCTTGCTTCTGGACGAACCGCTATCGGCGCTGGACGCCAGGGTGAGGGTCGACCTGCGTTACGAACTCCGCCGCCTGGTGAAGAGGCTCGGTCTGACGACCGTCCACGTGACCCACGACCAGGAGGAGGCCATGTCCGTGTCCGACCGCATCGTGGTGATGCGGGCGGGCGGCATCGTGGAGACCGGCAC
Source organism: Methanomassiliicoccaceae archaeon (assembly GCA_016919565.1). Taxonomy (GTDB): domain Archaea; phylum Thermoplasmatota; class Thermoplasmata; order Methanomassiliicoccales; family UBA472; genus FEN-33. Next base: position 204 of record JACXTO010000063.1, read on the forward strand.
CCCATCGCAGCTCTACACCAGGCCGCTGGACATCTTCACCGCCAATTTCGTCGGCGAGACCAACCTCTTCGAGGGCTGGGTGTCGCACCACGAGGAAGGGAAATCGATCATCGAGCTCCGTGATGGCTCGACGATCGATGTTGCTACCTGCGATTGCTCCGAGGGCGACGCGGTCGTCGTGTCCGTCCGTCCCGAGTTCGTCTTCCCCTCCTCCGAAGGGATGAGGGCGCGCATCACGCAAACGATTTATATGGGCAACTACTGGCGCATCGTCGGCATGGCGGCGAGCGAGGACCCGGTGGAGTTCGACGTACCGGTGGCGGAAGGCAGTCAATATCATGAAGGTCAAGAGGTCTATCTGATGGTGAACCGAAAGGCAGCAGTGGTCTATCCAAGGCCACGAGAAGGAATCGCGGAGGCGGTCAAACTTGAGTGAGAAGGAGAGCTTATTGGAATGGTTCGGGAAGAGGCGCGAATCGGTAGTGATGAAGGGCATACGCGATCATGCCCAGAAGGTGGCCGACACGACATCGGAGCTAAACCGGGCCGCGGTGGCTCTGTGCAAAGAGGACGACGAGCGCGCCTTGGATGCGATCAAGCGCATGATCCTCTCGGAGAAGGAGGCCGACAACCTGGAGGTCTTCATCACCGAGGAGCTGTCCAAGGGCGACCTTGAGGCGAGGGAGCGCGAGGACCTGCTGCACCTGATCCGGCGCATGGACTACGTCGCCGACTGGGCCAAGGAGGCGGGCATGAACATGCAGCTGGTTATCGAGGCAAAGGTGGTCATTCCCGTGACCCTATGGAACAAGTACTGCGCCATGAGCCACGAGCTGGAGAAGGCCGCCAAGCAGCTCAAGAACAGCATCGACAGCCTGGGCGTGGACTCCGACGCCGTCATCAAGTACGAGAGGGAGGTTGAGGTGCAGGAGCACATCATGGACGACATGTACTTCTCCACCAAGAAGGACATCCTCTTCGCGGACATCGATCCCAAGGCCATATTCCTCATGCGCGACATCCTGCACGGCATCGAGAACTCCGGCGACAAGTGCAAGGACGCCGCGGACATAATCCACATCGTGGTGATATCGCAGCGCCACAAGGCAAGGTAGGCGAAATGGCAAGGCTCTTCGGCACCAACGGGGTGCGCGGCGTCGTCAACGAGTTCATGGACGGCCAGCTCGCCCTGGACGTCGGCAAGGCCATCGGCAGCTTCATGAAAGGGAAGGTGGCCATCGGCTGCGACTCCCGGACGAGCGCCGATATGGTCAAGAGCGCCTGCGCCGCCGGGCTGATGTCGGCCGGGGCCGAGGTCCTGGACCTAGGTCTGCTGCCGACCCCGGCATTGCAGTTCTTCGTCAAGAGCCACCGCGTGGCGGGAGGGGTGATGATCACCGCCTCGCACAATCCGCCTGAGTTCAATGGCATAAAGGCCATCGATTCAGACGGGACGGAGATGCCCCGCGAGAAGGAAGTGGCCATCGAGGCCATCTATTTCCAGAGGAGCTTCTCCTCGCCCGATTGGAGGAATGTCGGGGCATCCGTCCGCTCGGAAGGTGCAATAGCAGACTATCAGAAGGCGGTCCTGTCGAACGTGGACAGGAAGGAGATCCGCGGCGCCGGCCTGAAGGTAGTGCTCGACTGCGCCAACGGGGCCGGCTCTGTGTGCTCCCCCAAGATACTGGAGGAGCTGGGCGTCAGGACGATCACTCTCAACTGCAATCCTTTGGGGACGTTCCCGGGGCATCCGTCGGAGCCGACCGAGGACCATCTCCAGGACCTCAAGGCAATGGTCCGCGAGACCGGGGCGGACCTGGGCATCGCCCACGACGGCGATGCGGACCGGACCATATTCGTCGACGATAAAGGGCGCTTCGTCCACGGCGATCGAAGCCTGGCCGTGGTGGCCGGTGCCATGGTCGCCGAGAACGGCGGCGGCATCGTGGTCACGCCAGTCTCCACGTCACTGTGCGTGGAGGACGTGGTCAGGCGCTCCGGCGGCGAACTGGTCTACACCAGGGTGGGCGCGCCGATCGTCGCGCGCAAGATGATCGAGGTCGGCGCCATCTTCGGCGGGGAGGAGAACGGCGGCCTGATATTCCCCAAGCATCAGTATTGCCGGGACGCGGCCATGACCGCGGCCAAGATGATCGAGATATTGGCGGTCGAGGGGAAACTATCATCGCTTTTGGAGAAGGTGCCCGACTACTGCCTGGACAAGCGTAAGCTGCAGTGCCCCGATGCCGTCAAGGACGACGTGCTCAAGGGGGTCTGCGACGCCTTCGCGGAGCAGCGGATGGACATTACCGACGGTGTCAAGGTGTACTTCGAAGGCGGCTGGACGCTGATCAGGCCTTCGGGAACGGAGCCGATCTTCCGCATCTATTCCGAGGGCAAGACGGAGACAATGGCCCGCGACATCGCCGACCGGTGCGAGAAGGTGGTAAGGGAGATCATCAGCTCATTTTCAAAGTAATGCCTGCGCCAGGAAGATGAACCCGAATACCAGGAAGATCATCCCGCTGCCCAGGCGGATGTATCTCTCCGGCACCCTCTTGCCGATCTCCGCGCCCAACGTCACTCCGATCAAGGTAACAAGGGCAAAGCCGATCACCGCTCCGATCAGGACCTGCAGCCAGTCCCCATACTGAGCGGAGAGGGCGATTATCGATAGTTGGGTCTTGTCGCCCAATTCCATTATCGCCACTAGGCCGAAGGATGCGCTCAGGCCGCCCCACTTCCTCAGCTTCTCGCCCTTCGACTCCTTCTCCTTCTCAGGCAGCAGCAGGGTGGCCGCTCCGAAAACGATGAAGAGGACGCCGGCGGCTATCTCGATGATGTCCCGAGGCACATAATCGAAGAGGACCTGGCCGACCGCCACGCCGAGGATGGAGAGAACCGTGAGGGCGGCGAGCGCGCCGACGAAGACCGTCTTGCGCGAATGCTTGGACGAGAGCGTGATGACGGCGATCATGGTCTTGTCGCCGATCTCCGTCAGCGCGATCAGGACGAAGGCGGCCACCAGCGGGGCGAAGTCCATCGCCTACCTCTTCTTCCGGAGCTTGTGCGTCACGGCGATGACCTCGATGACCAACCTGGCCGCCAGTACGGCGGTGTTCCCATTGTCGTACGGGGGAGATACCTCGGTCACGTCGAAGCCTACCATCCTCGGCCCCATCATCTTGATGCATTTCTTGACGTCGATGGAGCTGAGCCCGAATGGTTCCGGCGTCCCGGTGCCGGGGGCGAAGGCCGGGTCGATGCCGTCTATGTCCAGTGAGAAATAGATGTCCTCGCGCTTCATCATGTTCAGCGCTTTCTTGAAGGTCTTCTCGACGCCCTCGTCGTGGATGGTGTAGGCGTCGATGTACTCGGGCATTGGCGCCCTCTTCTCCTCGATCGAGATCGATCTGATGCCATAGGCAAGCACGTTCTCGATCCCCACCCGGTCGGCGTTCCGGCGCAGCACGCAGGCATGCGACAGATAGTTCTTGTCGTACTCGTCGCGGAAGTCCAGATGGGCGTCGATGGTGATTACGCCGACGTCGTTCATCGCTCGGACGGCCGGGATGGTGATGCTGTGCTCCCCGCCCAAGAGAATGGGGAACTTGCCGGCCTCCACTATCTTGGTGACCTCTGCCTCGGTCACCCGGACCATGTCCGCAGGCGTGCCCAGCTCCTCGATGTTGCCTGCATCGTGGACCTTGATCTTGGTCAGCAGGACGTCGTGCTCGAAAACGTACGGTTCGAAGCCATGGGAGGCCTCCCGGATCGCGTTCGGGCCGGCCTTGGCCCCGTGTCTGAAAGTGGTGGTAAGGTCGAAAGGAACGCCGAGGATGACGTACTCTGCCTCCTCGAAATCAGCCGTCGCAAATGCGAATCTAGCTGTGGGCGGTTCCATTCACGTTCACTTC
>JACXTO010000064.1 GCA_016919565.1 Methanomassiliicoccaceae archaeon
CTCCCCCGCCGCTTCCATGCTCGTGCCATCGCGAAGGATGGCCAGTACATCGTTCTCACAGACAGATCCAACAGGCTGCAGACAATCAAAGACCGGCAGTTGGGAGTAGCCGGACTGGCGCATCAGCTCTGACGCTCGTTTCACCTTTTCCTTTGCCTGGATGGATATGATATTCATGCTCGAGACATCCTTTGCCTTGCGACTGCGACCCTTCTTTTCTGCGTCCAGCGACAGGGCTTCGAAAAGCCTACGAACTGTTTCGTATGAACCATTTATGCTGCCACTCTCCACTTTTGCAATGGTCGATTGCGGCACACCAGAAAGGTGGCTCAATTGGGACTGCGTCATGTCCAGGGACTTCCGCATCTTCCTAATTTCCGTGGCGGAGGGGAATTTCATACCAGTGTATCTGATTATTCATATATGCATATTACTATCAATTAGCTTTATAAGCATTGAATCATTTTGAGCGAAAACTTGGTTCAATACGCAATGTTTGCTGCCAGGTTCATGTCGAGAAAATGGTGACGGTGACGATCAATGGCTAAGAACATAATAATCGAGAAGATCGCATATACGCCGATCGAGAAGCAATCGGTCGAACTGGTGGAACGCAAGGGCATCGGGCACCCAGACAGCATCGCGGACGGCCTCTCCGAATCAGTGAGCAGGGCGCTTTGCAAGATGTATCTGGAGCGCTATGACCGAGTACTTCATCACAACACCGATGAGACCCAGATCGTTGGCGGCCAGTCAGCGCCCCGCTTCGGCGGTGGGGACGTCCTCGAACCAGTCTACATATTGCTGGTCGGCCGGGCAACGACCGAGGTCAACGGGGAGCGACTCCCATACCGCTCCACGGCCGTCAAATCGGCATTCGAATACCTGAAGGGGCATTTCCCGAACCTTGACCTCGAGACCGATGTGATGGTCGACTGCCGCATCGGAAAGGGGTCCGTGGACCTCACGGCGGTCTACGAGAGCAAGAAGCATCTGTCCAACGACACATCGTTCGGTGTTGGCTATGCTCCCTACTCTCAGACCGAGAGAGTTGTGCTCGAAACGGAACGCTATATCAATGGTGCCATGAAGCGCAAGCTCAAGGAGACCGGCGAGGATGTCAAGGTAATGGCTGCCAGGATGGGCGGCAATATCAATCTGACAGTCGCCTGCGCGATGGTCGACCGATTCATCCCGGACCAGGATCACTATATCAGCACGATCGAGGAAATGAAGAGCCGGATAGCCGATCATGCGGCGAAATTCACGGACCTCGAAGTGAAGGTCGATGTGAACACCGCCGACGACTACAAGCAAGGCGTCTATTATCTGACTGCCACGGGATTGAGCATGGAGAACGGCGATGATGGCTCAGTGGGCCGGGGCAACCGCATGAACGGTCTGATCACGCCCTACCGACCGATGAGCATGGAAGCGTCCGCCGGCAAGAACCCGATCACGCACGTTGGAAAGTTGTACAACGTGCTCTCGAACTTCATCGCCCACGACATCTCGAAGGCCGCTGGATCCAGCATATGCGAGATCGAGGTCAGGATTCTCTCTCAGATCGGAAAGCCAATCGACAATCCACAGGTCTGCAGCATTCAGATGTTGCCAGCCGACGGAGTGTCCGCTGCGGCCTTCAAGAAATGGGAGAAAGAGGCGCGATCGATAGCCAGTAATTGGCTGGACAACATCGACACCGTGACGAAGAAAATTGTAAATGGCGAGATAACCGTATTCTAAGATCGATGAAGTTCGTCGATCTTCATAAATACGGGCCTCTCCACCGGTTCGCTGACTATCACGTCTACCGAACCCTTCTCCTCCTTTCCGACGGGAAGAGGAGGGGGCGGAGGCAGATATCCGAATCGGTGAAGGTGGGCGAGGGCAGCATGCGCACGATCATTGAGCATCTGCGCGATGAGAGGATGATCGACGTCAAGCAGACCGGGGTGAAGATCTCGTCCCGGGGGCTTGAATATCTCAAGAACCTTCCGATCCGCCTCGAGCGGCTGCAACCTTCGGACATATCGATAGCGGAGAGGAACGTGGCCGTCCTGGTCCACGGAAAGGCCGGCAAGATCGCGCTGGGAATCGAGCAGCGCGACTCGGCCATCAAGGCCGGTGCGGAAGGGGCGACCACCGTCGTCGTCCTCGGGGACAAGCTGATGGTCCCTCCCGACTATTGTTTGGACCTCGAGCGGCCCAAGATATCGAAGGAACTGCGCGACGCCCTCGACCCGGCCGAGGGGGACGTGATAATCATAGGGACGGCGACGGATTACGAGAGCGCCGAGGATGGGGCATTGGCCGCGGCATTCGTCCTCCTTTGATTCCTATCGACCCAGCTTCCTATTATCCTTCGGCGCCGATGCCAAGACGCGCCGCAACTCGTCCGGTTCGCCGATCGGCCCTTCGCAGACCGCGCCGGAGCATAGGAAAGCGATCGTATCGGACGTTGAAGCCCGGGGCGAGATGTCATCCTTGAGCTTCTCCGGCAGATCCTGAGCATCGTCGTATCGGACGACCTCCATATCCGGATCATGGAGCGCTTCCGCGATCGCCATGAACTCCAAGGCTTTCTCGTCGCCTTTGCCGATGATCGCCAGCAAGCGGCCATGGCCTCTCGACCTGGCGATGGCGGACAGAAGATGGGCGTAGGCTGCCGGGTTCTCTTCGATATCGAACGCGAACGCCTCGAACACCTTTTCAGCCATCTCAGAGTACTTGCCCTCGCCCGTGAGCGTTCCGAGCGCCAAGAGGTTCATTGCCATCACCGAATTCCCAGAGGGAATTGCTCCGTCGTAGACCTCCTTCAGACGAACGATCATCTCCTCCGAGGCGTCCCCGGTCTGGAAAAATCCTCCTTTGGCATCGGAGAAGTGATCAAGGACCGTCCCGGTCAGCTCGATCGCTCGATCCAGGTACCTCCTATCCTGACTCGCTCGATAGACCTCCAAAAGCCCCCAGATGAAGTGCGTGTAATCGTCGAGAAAACCGGCTATCGCCACCGATCCACCGACCGAGCGATGGTGCAAACGGCCTTGCTGATACATCTTCAGCCAGATGGCATCGGCCGCCTTTCGGGCCGTCGCCAAGTACCTCGGCTCATCGAGAACAAGTGCCGCCTGGGCGAAGGCTGCGATCATAAGACCGTTCCAGTCGGTTAGCGCTTTATCGTCCTTTTCCGGATGGACCCGGTCCTCGCGCGCATCGAACATCTTGCTCAAAGAGCCCTCGATCCTCCTTTCGACCTCATGCTCTTCCCTGCCAGATGCTTCGGCGATCGCCGCCATCGGCATGGTGAGGTCCAGGAGGTTCCAGCCCGTCGGTTCCCTCGTCGCCTCGTC